>DATIIF010000023.1:0-11520 GCA_035479935.1 Patescibacteria group bacterium | reverse complement strand
GGCTCCTGTACCCCCATTGGCCACGCTCAACGTGGTATTGAAGAAGGTGGAGCTATTGCGGTCAACCGCACCGGAGCTGAGGACGCCACCGGCAGATGATTGGACTAGGCCAGCGCCAAGGCTAGATAGGGTTAGGCCGCTAAATGTTGGGCTAGAACTGATAGCTATATTTTGAATGGTGTTGATGGTGTAGCTGCCATTGGCGCCGCCATCAGTGAACGTCAGGTTTGTTGAGTTAACGGCGATTGCCCGTTCGGCCGATAGAGTACCATCATTGCCAACAGTCAAGTAAGCAGCATTATTGGGGGCGCCGCCGCCGGAGCCGACGCAGTTACCAGAGCTAGTACAAATAGTGTAGGTACCGGGTGTAGCCGATCGGTCAAGATTATAGATGACAGCACCTGTGGGCGTACCAGAAAAGCCAAGTGTGGTCGTACCACCGCCACCGTTAGCTGTAATAGTGCTCGAACCGGTGCCTTGGAGAGTGAAAATCTGACCCGTAGCTCCCAAGGTCAAAGTTCCACCAGGCGTGATATTCAGAGCCCCGGTTGAAGTGATGTCACCGCCATTAACTGCTATGTCACCGGCGGCCGTAATACTCCCGGTAAAGTTTGCAGCGCTGGAAATTGTCTGACCATTAATTGTGCCCGTAGTTAGATTGCCGCTGTTGTCAACAATAAAACGGTCTATGCCACTACTCTGGAGATGTAGTAAATTACCTCCGCCCGTATCGTTGATAAAAATACTGTCATCGGCTGTATTATCTGTTTGGGCGCTACCAGGAGCTAAGATTACTGCCTGACCTCCTCCAGAAGCACAGGTAACTCCGGTGGTACAAATAGTTTGCGAAGCAGGCCCACTGGTTGGGAACTGGAAAGTCCGGCCACCAGCAGTAAAGACAATATCGTCGTTGCCCGCCGAAAGATTAACATTGTTGCCACTCCCTGTTTGCTGGAACGTGTTAGCAAATAAAGTATTGCTACTATTGACTGTTAGATCACCTGCTACTGTCACTACCGATCCATCATCTGTCAGTAAAGAGTTACCAATAGTCTGGGAACCGGTAAACTTAGCAATTGTGTTTGTGGTACCGCTGCCGGTAATACCACCGCCTGTCCCAGCACAGTTGCCCGCATCGGTACACAAGGTATAAGTGTTACCCCCAACACCGCTGGGTAATTGGTAAGTAACATTGCCAGTACCGGTAGGAGCAGCAGTTTGTAGGATGCTCAGTTGGCTGTTAGTAGCGTTAGCCAGATTCAGATTACCGGTAGTTGACCCGGCCACCCCTATTGTTATGCCACCGGAGCCCTGGACTGCCAGATCGCCACTAAAAGTCGGACTGTTTACAACTGTCAGGTTGTTACAGGTGCCGCCTGCTCCAAGAGTTATGGTATTGCCGCCGCCTGTAAGATTACCGGTACCGCTTGGACAGACTAAAGTAGTATTGCCTTGCACCGATGTATTGGCAGCGCTTCCATAAGTAACACTTAGGGTCGTAGAGCCTCCCAAGCTCACGCTGCCGCCGCCGCTCAAACCATTGCCGGCAGTTATAGTCAGAGAACTATTGGCCAACTTAGCGTTGGTAACTACCCCGTTGCCAATGGTAGCCACACCGCTGCTATTAAGCGTAATATCACCACTTATTGTTTGATTGACCCAGTTGGTGCCGTTGTACTGCAGGATTTGCCCGGAGGTTAAAGAAGTAATGCTAAACGGCACGCCCTGCAGTTTGGCGATGGTCGGATTTGGGTAGCTGCCAGTCAAGTCACCACCGGCGGCCCCAGATGTGGTGCAGTTACCGGAAACGTCACAAACGTCGTTACCGTTGTGCTGCAGCGTCCCAGTAAAGTTGTTGTTGCCGTTCAGTAAGGCAACATTTGTGCTCAAACGGGCATCATTTAGGGTACCAGTCGTGATATTGGTAGCATTAATCCCCGTAAGGTTCGCGCCACTACCACTAAAGCCGGTAGCTGTAACGTTACCGTTATTATCAACTACAAACTTGTCAACCCCGCCAGCTTGCAACTGTAATAAGTTGCCACCACCCGTATCGTTAATGAAGATAGAAACATTAGCTGAATTATCGGTCTGAGCAGTGGCTGGAGCTAGCAAGACGGCTTCCCCGCCAGGTGTTGTACAGGTTACACCAGAAGTACAAATGGTTTGGTTAGCTGGACCGCCGGTCGGGAACTGATAAGTCCGGCCATTGGCTGTAAAAATTACGCTGTCATTACCCGCTAAGATGTTTACATTATTGCCGGGTGCAGTCTGTTGTAAAGTGTTGGCGTTCAAGTTGCCATTTAGGATTACTCCCGTAGCATTAACAGCGAAAAATGTCGTGCCGCCACTATTATCCTGGACCTCAAACAAATTACCACCCAGCGGCGAGGCCGAGTCCCTAAGAGTTAAGGCTCCGTTAGAGCTGTTTAGCACAATTTCAGTCGGGTTGGAGTTATTGTAAGCAGTCTGGAGGTCAACAGTTGGCACAGCCGGTGAGGCTACACAATTCCCACTTACCATTATCCCTCCCTGAACCGAAGCATCGCTTAGTAGGTCGCCACCATTACAGCTCAGGCTGGTACCTGCCTGGCCATTAGCCTGAAAACTAGACGCCGCTACGACGTTGTTAGCTGTAATATTGTTGGCTGTAATATCACCGGTAAAATGGCCGTTGCCGTCAACGTTCAGATCGCCGATGATGTCAGCCCCTTGCTTAGCGGTCAGATGTCCGCCTATTACAGCCGCTTGCTGAATCTGCAAGTTGCCGTTGATGTTCAAAGTGTTGTTTTTGACGGATAGAGTTATGGGGCTCTTACTGGCTGGGCTACCTTTAGGTAATTGATGGCCGGAGCGAATTAAAGACCAGATGCCCAAGCCACCAATCAGGAAGCCTAAGATTGCGACTACCAGCAGCAACTTGCTGTAGGAGCGATAGGCCGGCGGCTCAGGCGCGTCTATCCACTCTTCGGCTTCGCTAACCCCAGTTGGCACACCAGGTCCCTCCAAAGTCTCAACATTACTTAGCGACGACGCGCCGGTTGGTCTGTTGCTTGCCTGAGATTGGAAATTAACCGGTACGGCTCTGGTTATTACTGGAGTTGTTGGAGGGCTAGGCGGCGATGTTGGGGCTAGGGGCTCTGCCTGCCGCTCTGTTTGGAAGCCGCTTGAAACCGGATTGGTCCTTACAGCAACCGGTATTTCCTGGGGTGGGTTAACTGGCGGTAGCACAGGCGAGGACTCTGCCTTAGGCGGTTGGGCTACTGGCAAAACCGGCACACTTAGACTATCAGAAACCGGCGGGGTCGATGGTTCAGGCAGGGGCGCGGTTGGCGGCGCGGCAACTGGCGGTTGGAGGTCTGGCTCCTGTGGAGGGTCAGTAGCGAGGGCAAAGCCGCCCTGGTTATCAACAAGGTTCTGTGCCGAGATTTCGAGTGTTTTTTCAACTTGCTTGATTTCGGCGCCTACTTTGTTTTCCAGCGTTTTGGCTGATTCCAGCATACGCTGTAAACGCTTACGGCACTTAACAGAACAGGTCTTGGCGTCTCGTCGCCCCTCAAATTTTCGGTTACAGCCGTAGCAATTTATTTTCATTCAATTTATAAATTTTTTGTTCAGTTAGTTCTGTGACAATTATCAAGCATTAGCGTGACACTGTCAAGATATAAAGTGTGATTTTTGACTCTTAAAAAAGGCTTCAATTTTTTATGTTTTTTTAATTTTTTAGGAGCTTTAAACGTATTCACTGACACCTAACAGATGCCAAATCAAAACCTCTATAACCTGTCTTTTTCCTTAAAAGGCTGAGGATTGGTTATTTAAGCTTCAAAAATAGTCTAAATTAGCGCTGAATAGAGTAATAAAATTATAAATTTCCGCCAAATATCAGTCCACAAAATTTCACAAAACAATTTTCGTTGTAACTTTTACTAATTTTCTAATTTCATATTTTATCTAATTTGGTTTTAATGTTTAGTGCCTGGGTTCTTAGAATGATTAAAGGCTATCTACTGTCGCTTGAGTGCTGGGGATTCTTTCCGACTAGTCTCTTGGTTTGATCGGATGTCACAGTTACTGCCTAGTAATTTCCCCGTTCAGGTGTCACATTAACAACCCATAGATGTGATCTTCGCTTAAGCTTGCTGAATTGTTGGCCCCAAGCCGCAATTTTGCTTGCCGGAAGACGGTTGACCATCCCGTATTTCTAATTCTGTTGTTATATAAACAGTTAATATTATATGGCGTTGCTTTGCTGGATGTTTAAAATTATACCAAAAAGAACCGCCATTACTTTTCCACAGGCTGGCCTTAAATTTTATATCCTTTGCCTCCTAAGGGTATATAATCAGAAAAATGAAGCTTGAGCGGAATGAGCAAGGGTTCCACCATATTGGTCTTCTTTTGCTTCTAATTGTAATTGCAGTGATAAGCTTTGTAGGCTGGCGAGTATTTCAAAATCATAATGACAAGCAGGCGCCTTCCACAATCCTCAGTAACAACCACTCGTCACAAGATAAGGCTTTAGAAGCGGGAAAAAGCCTGAGTAGTAACTACTGCAAGGGTTCCGGCGATGGCAAATTTACCCATTTGCCAATGAATGCGGCCGACTTTTCGATTCTCATTCCTTATGGTTTGACTGTGGGCGGACATGTAACACCCATTGATCACCAATACTTCCAGCCAACGGTTTTCAATTCGCCCAAAGACAAATACCCGGTCTACGCTATGGCCGATGCGCTGATAACCGGCATAGAGGTCCACCCGCCAGAAAATGGCAACAATGGGCGAATCCGCTTAGTTTTCTCGGTTTCCTGCACTTTCTTTTATTACTACGACCTTGTCACCAGTGTCGAGCCAGGTATTGATCAGGCTCATCTGCCAATTCAAGTTAAGGCCGGCCAGGTCATTGGCCACATTGGCGGGCAAACGCTCGATTTCGCAGTCTGGAACACCAATAAGCCCCTGAAAGGCTTTATTAACCCGGCCAGCTATGACGGCGAGGCCTGGAAAATTTACACGGCCGACCCCTTCCCTTATTACACGTCTGAGCTTAGGCAAATTGTCGAAGCAAAAGACCCTAGGACCGCTACGCCAATTGCCGGCAAGATTGATTACGACATTGACGGGAAGCTGATTGGCAACTGGTTTGAAAAAGGCTCTGGCGGTTACAGCGGCAGTAACCAAGCACACGATCCAAATTACTTCAAAACGCATCTATCGTTTGCGCCTGATGTATATGACCCAGCGCACTTCAGAATTTCCATCGGCTCGCTGTACGACAAAGTACAGAACCAATCTGATATGCAGCACGTCAGCCAAGCTAATGCTCCCGACCCTAAAGACGTGGGCGTAGATACCGGTATGGTCAAATATGACCTAGTGGGCTGGAACTATATAAAAAGTGATGGCACACAGTGGGATGAAATGGGTCCAGCCAAGGGTGTGACCCTAAGAAGTAATGAATCCAGATTTTATGGTTGCGCGGTCGCTCAGCTTATGAGCGCCGGCGAGCTCAAGTTCGAAGTTTACAGTAGTAAACATTGTTCCAACGTTTCAAGCTTCGACAGTGGCGCCAAAACCTACACCCGCTAGCCCAACTTCCCTCCTTCCTGCCCCAAGCGTATAATTTGAATTAATATGGTTCATCAAGAGAAAAAATATCGTGTCAACTCTTTTGGACCTATAGAGAAACTGCTTAGCGAACTAGGAGCCAAAAAAGGTAACCAGACGGTTACAATACACTACTATGCCCAGCGACCAGGCAATGACGTAGTAAAGCTAGTGGAGTATAGAGACCGCTGCGAGATCCACATGCTCAAAGAGCTAAACGGCAAGTTTAGCTTGACAGATAGAATCAGTGCAGAAAACACCAAAGCTGGATTGCAGTGGCTCAGGGATAAGGGCTACAAGAAGTTGACGATTGTTACGATGACCAATAGCGATTATAGGTACAAAGATGGCGTAGTCGGGCTATATATCATTAACGATTCTTTGTATTCGGTAATCTTGGATTTCCCACAAAACCAGCATGAAGCCATAGCCAGAGAATTGGGGCTAGAAAATGCCGAGCTAATCAGCCTGCCTTACAATAAATACCTGGAGCAAAACCCATGAACAAAGACCAGATCATCAGTAAAGTTAAGGCACTGAGATTGCCACAGGGAGAATATATTGTCTTTGGCAGCTGCCCATTGGCCCTGGCTGGGATACGCCCGTCCAGAGATATCGACCTGCTGGTGTCGCCAGCACTCAGAGAGACGTTACGCAAAGCCGGCTGGCAGCAAATAACCAAGAGTCCTAACGATAAGCCATTAACATTTGGTGAGTTTGAAGCCCATGACAACTGGAACTTTACTTCTTATAGCCCAAGTCTTAAGAGTCTATTAGCTACCGCAACAATTGTAGATGGCGTTCCCTTCGCCTCCCTAGAAGAAGTCCGTAAATGGAAAGCCGCCGGCACCCGTCCCAAAGACCTCGCCGACATCAAGCTAATTGACGAATATTTAAATAATACCAGCCGTAAAACTTAGCCGAAATTCAAATCTTCACCCCTAAGAAGAGCAAAGCCCTTCAAAACAGCTTGATATTCAGCGTCGACATCACCATTTTTATGGATTGCCTGCCCAACAGGTATCATTTCGGCATGCCTTTCTCTGATTTCTTCCTCGCTGAACCATTCGTATTTCGAGTGGTCTTCTGGGGAAATAGTAATTTGTTCTAATGGTTCAACGAATTTAGCAAAATAAACAACTTCAACCGCATGTGCCCCCTTAATGCTATTCTCGTAAGTGAAGGCATCAAATGGTTCACCCACCGTCACTGTCATACCAAGTTCTTCTTTTATCTCACGTTTCAATCCATCAACGATATCCTCACCAAAATCAATGTGCCCACCCGGCAGCTCGTACTTACCCGGCAAGAACTTCTTGGTATCGGCCCGTTTCGCTAAAAATACTTTTCTAACTCCATTGAATTCGTGATGAATAAACGCGCAAGCCGTTATAACCTGTTGGCCATGCGCCGGTGTTTCGCTATCGTGAGAGACCTTTGCCATTAGTTTAAGTATACCGGAGTTTTATTTACATTTGCCTAATACTATTATCCCAGGCTCAATCTTAATGGGCCACGAACCAATCAACTTTTGCATCCTCTGGAGCGGCTGTACCGAAATTGAGAGTAAAACCGTGGGTAGTTTTATTGGTTACGAAGCAAGTCGTATCGTAGTTAGGCGTGCAATTAACGGCGTAATTGACATCCGGATAAGCCGAGCCAAAATTTATAAACAAGCTGTGGGCTGCCGCCTCTATGGGCACGTTATAACCGCGTATGTTATTGCTCCAACTTACAACTTTGCTGTTGAAGGTGGCATTGCCTTCAACCGTCAAAGTCCCATTAAAGGTAGCCGAGCCCGTAACCGTTAGGTCTGTGAGCTTAGTAGGGCCGCTGACGTTAAGCGAGGAGAAGCTGCCATCTTGGGTCAGAGAATTAGAGCTTTGGGATTGGACAGTTTGCGTAGCTGTTGGGTAGTAACTGCCCAAGTGGACAAAGACTTCAATCACACCATCCGTGTTAGTCGATTCCAGGGCTGAGCCAATGATAGGGCCAGCAGTAGTGGCCTTTTGGGCTTTGCCACCTGGTGCCGAGGTCAGGTAATCCCCTGGCTGGATAGGGCCATTGGCTACTGAAACCTTTACCGGTACACGGCCCGACAGGGCCACCGGCACGCCAGTAGTATCACCAGACAGCAATACTCCCGGCTTGGTGGAGACTACGCCCGCCAGCGACTTTTGAGCCGCCTGCGAGGCCTTAGAGACTTGCTGAGGGCCGGAAAATACTACCACGTCACCGGGCTGGGCGCCGTCGTTGTTTTGGTAGTTCTCGGCCACGTCAGCCGGTGTACCAAGAGTGGTAGAGCCATCGGTGAAGATATCGCCGTCGCTATCCACCCGGAACTTGACGTTAGAAGCCCCGCCAACATCAGAGAGCAGCCGGAACAGATCGACATTAGAGCTAGAAGTATTGTTATAGACATCCAAGCGCGAACCTGGAGTAGTGACGCCTATTCCAACATTCACTGCATTTCCGCCAGTACCGCCAAGCACTAAACAACTACTACAACTTACTATGGAATTTGCCCCTATGGCAGTAGCATTTGACAATGAGCCTGAGCCAACATCAGCTACATAGCCAATAGCTGTGTTATGGCTGCCATCTATGTTGGATATTAGTGCCTCGTCACCAAAAGCAGTATTTTGGGATCCAGTGTTGCTGGAGGATAGAGAGGCATAGCCGACAGCAGTATTTTGGATGCCAGTAGCGTTAGACAAGAGGGATTGGAATCCCATAGCACTATTGAAGATGCCAGAAGTATTAGATTGGAGGCTACTAGTGCCTATGGCGACATTATAAAAACCGTCTACGTTACTAGCCATGGCTCCATTACCGAGGGCGATATTATAAGCGCCAGTGGTGTTAGAGTAGAGGGCGCTCGTGCCAATTGCAACATTTTGATCACCACTATTGTTAGATAAGAGGGAGCTTGTGCCTATAGCTACATTGTAAGCGCCAGTGGTGTTAGAGTAGAGGCTTTGAAAACCAATGGAAGTGTTAAGATTACCGGTGGCATTGCTGCCTAAAGCTTGGCTACCAAAAGCAATGTTGTACTGACCGCTGGTATTAGAAAAGAGAGCCGTATTGCCTAGGGCAATATTGTGAATACCTGTAGTGTTGTTGTAAAGTGCCGAGTCGCCGAGGGCAATGTTTTGATCACCGGTAGTGTTATTGAATAAAGATTGGCTGCCGAGGGCAATATTATTGACACCTGTGGTGTTAGAGCGAAGTGATGATGGACCGATACCAACATTTTCAATACCATCTGTGTTGGAGTAGAGAGCTCCGGTGCCGAGGGCAATATTATTGACACCTGTGGTGTTATTTAATAACGATTGGGAGCCGAGGGCGATATTTTGGGAGCCAGTGGTATTGGAAAAGAGGGCTCGGTAGCCAAGAGCGGTGTTCTGGGAGCCAGTAGTATTGGCTTGCAAAACATTAACACCCAACGCAAAGTTGTTACTCCCTGTGGTATTACTGTTGCCGGCATTTGCGCCCAAGAAAAGATTACCGCCAACGGGACGGATGATAGGATCAGCTTGGAAATAGACTATGCCATTACCTGTGGTTGCCTCTAGGTGGATGTCGCCTCCCAAATGTACATTATTTAGAACTGTCAAATAGCCGGTACCTGGATCGATCACTGTTGAGGGTGTGAAGCGTACTCCGTCATTAGATAGATCAAAAGTATCAGCATTACGCCCGGGAAGGGTTAAGGCAACGGTTCCCCCGCCATTTTCGATTCCTTGCGTCACAGGATTATCCCCATTGCTGCCATCAACATGGACGCTAGATGCAGTATGGACTTCAATGATACTTGATCCTTCAAATAGCTTGATCTGGAACGTAACATCCGGGTTGGAACCACAGCACAATGGAATGCCATTGTATTCTATGATGAAAACACGATTTGGCGCTGTCCCTTGAGTTTCATATTTGATCGTGCCATTGCCAGGCGGATAAAGATCAGTCCAATAACCGGCAATCACGGCATTCGGAGAAGTCGGATCTGGTATATTCTGGCCTTCGCAACAGCCATGGTCCTGGCCACCCAGAAGAGTAATGAACCCATTGCTGCTGACCGATAAGGAAGAATAGCTGCTTCCATAGAATGTAAAACTAAACGGCAGGCTGATAGGCGCTGACACCTCGTCATCATTAAGACTAAGCGCACCAGCCCCTCCTGATAATGTAGCGGGGCTATAAGTAATAGAGCTGGCACTGTAGTTTGCCTGAGAAAGTCCAGCCCCTACCCTCACAGTACCCACAGTAGTAATATTAGCCCGCTCTGTCCCATCTGTGCGTATGGCTAGATCATTGGCGTCATTGGTTCCTAGCAGGGCAGTCGTTCCAAAGGAATTGCCCCCTTGGACGAAGGCATCGCCGCTTCCTCCCCCGCTGCTATCAGCTCCGGCTGGCCCTTGTGTACCTGTTGGGCCGGCTGGACCTTGCAAACCTGTTGCTCCCTTGGCACCAGCCGCTCCAGTTGGACCAGCAGCGCCCTGCACTCCACTGGCTCCGCTGCTGCTTCCCGGAAAATTGGCGGCTATTATATTACCTAGTACTGTCAGGTTGCCGCCGATAGCGGTATCGTGGTTGACAGCCAGTTGGTCTATTGTGGTGTCAGCCGGCAAGTTAGCTTTATCGGTAACAGTCAGTGTTTTAAAGGTCGCCTGCCCGCCCGTTAGGTTCTCAACTTTAAGGTTAGTAAATGAATTACTTTTGTGAATCGCCTTGATTTGCGCCTGCAATTGGTTGTGCTGACGTTGCTGGTGGATAGCTAGCAAGCCAAGGCCCAAAAAGAGAATTACTAAAGCCGCTAGAACATAGCCGCCCCAAGATTTGCCTGAACTCACTCCATCCACTTAATGCATCCCTTATCTTAGTAATCAAGTATAAACTTGAGCGTTATGACTTGCAATTAAAAATCCATGAACAATCTAGGGTTGCGCCTTAGAGAAGGCCAAAGTTTTCTTAGATAAAACAGAGACTCCCCTTTCGGGGAGTCTCTGTAAAATTTGGCACCGTGACAACACCCCACAAAACAGGTTTTGCGGGGACCCCTATACTTTCCGCATCGGGAAAATAGCAGCGAGATTATATGAAAAGAGACCCTTTCGGGTCTCCTCTCATATAATTTGGCACCGTGCTATTTTCCCAGGGTTAAAACCCAAGTATTGTAACCGCTACGAGGCTTAA
This sequence comes from Patescibacteria group bacterium, assembly GCA_035479935.1. Classification (GTDB taxonomy): domain Bacteria; phylum Patescibacteriota; class Saccharimonadia; order Saccharimonadales; family JACOTW01; genus DATIIF01. Next base: position 711 of record DATIIF010000023.1, on the reverse strand, counting down.
CTGCTGTGTTCGGCATGGGAACAGGTGTTTCCCTCGCGCTATGGGCACCAAGGCGGCTACGCCTAATGAGACAAAACCTATGGTTTTTTCTCATCGGCCCTTCTTAAATGAATCAAGATTCGCTGACGCGAACCGGGCCTGCTCTTTTTCCTTCTCTCAAGAAACGGAGCCTAATGGTGTCCATGCAATACTTACACGGATGAGATAAGTTGTTAACAAACGGGTGCAAATTGTTGATATGCACCAATAACTAGTCAATGCACTTCCAGGACGCTTACGGCAGATAAACTGCGGCGTAAGTGTTCTGGTCGTAAAAAGTCAATGGGACTATTAGTACGCTTCAGCTACACATGTTGCCATGCTTCCACCTTGCGCCTATCAAACTGATCGTCTTTCAGTGTCCTCATAGGGAAATCTAATCTTGAGGTTAGTTTCGCGCTTAATATGCTTTCAGCGCTTATCTAGTCCGCACTATAGCTACCCAGCCATGCCGTTGGTACGACAACTGGTACACCAGCGGTGCGTTCGACCCGGTCCTCTCGTACTAGGGCCAAATCCTCTCAAATTTCCTTGCGTCCACAGCGGATATAAACCGAACTGTCTCACGACGTTCTGAACCCAGCTCACGTACCTCTTTAACCGGCGAACAGCCGGACCCTTGGGACCTGCTCCAGCCCCAGGATGAGATGAGCCGACATCGAGGTGCCAAAC
>DATIIF010000022.1:0-3429 GCA_035479935.1 Patescibacteria group bacterium | reverse complement strand
ACTAGGTCACGCAAATTACTGGCCAAACGCAAAGAGATTGAACGGCTTGTAGCCGCCAAACAGCAAGGTCTGGCTATTATTCCCTTAGAAATTATGACGCGCGGGCATTACATCAAGCTCAAAATTGCTACCGCCCGCGGCAAGCGCATGTACGACAAGCGCCAAGTTTTGAAAAAACGTGACGAGCTACGCCAGATCGGGCAAGATGTGAAGCTCTGATAATCTTTTTTGGCGCCCGTCTGCTTCGCGCGGCATAGCTTGTGAGATGCGGCGAGGCCCGGGAATTGGGTTTTTGGACTTGGCAACCAAAACCGCCGCCACCACCCACGCCTGAATTTCTTGCGGCACTCTATCCATTAAATAAACCATGTTGCGCGATTCATCCCAGACATAGACACATTTATTGGATAATGCGGGCTCAGGCTCATCACCACCTTGCAAAACTTCTGGAAAACATTTGGTAGCTTCGCTGCTCAAACAAATTCTTGTGTAGAGCTCGTGAGCTAAACCAAAAAAACCATGCCGCTCTAAACCGGCGGCAATCAAGGCGTTATCGTGCGGCCAAACACCACCGTTATGATAAGAATAAGGGTTAAACCTCTTCTCGTCGCAAGCCACGGTTCTAATGCCGCTCACCGCTAACATCCCTGGGCTAAATAGGTTTCGAATAACCGATTCACGTTTTAATTTTACGAATGCGTCGTCACCATCTAAGATCTTCGAATTTAAAAGATGCCCCATATTGGAGGCCCGCACCTGCATTGGCCTCAGCTTGCCATTTTCATCTCTATCCGCCCCTAAAGCAAAGAAATCATATCCAAAAGGTATGCGCTCGTTTCTAACCCAAAAATCGTTTAGTACTTTTTCACGCAAATTCTTGGCGTAGTCTTCGAGTTGAGCGGCAGTTTTTGGGTCCTTGAAGTGGTGTCGATAGATTGGTGCGGCATTTACAAACGCGTCATAGGCATATCCCTGGGCTTCAACCGAGGCAATCCCAGCGTTATGATTAGCATAGCTGCCGTCTTTGTGAAAATAAGCATGGAAGCTATCTTTCCAGGTTTGATTTTCCATGCCTCTGGCTATTACGTTTCTATAGCTCAAAAGACCATCTGGGTCTTGATCTAGCCGGTGGGTTAGCCAATCAACGCTGGCGTGTAAGGCATCGCCCATGACGCGGATCTTATCGTTTTTGGTGGTATAATTTTGCTCCAAAAACCTCGGGTCTCGCTGAGCGTAATCGCAAAGCTCATTTATAAACAAAGGTGTCGCATCAACGGTGGCATAAAATGGGAATTGCCAGCCCAAAAGACTATGAAATTTCCGAGCAACCGGATCGTTTGGGTCGTGGTTGTCGTGAAAAATTCCACCTGGTTCTTCGCCTGTTAAACGGTCAAAATCAACACCTTGCAACTCGGCAAAGCGTAAAAGAGTAGCCCGCATTAACTTTGGATATCTATTTTTTAGAAGCATGGCTACTACGATTCCGTCGCGCCCAAACTCGCTTTCAAATTTTGAAAGAGCCGGTTCAGTTTGGTTCTCGGGGAAAGCCATGGCGGCATTAACCGGCCCGGCATCGCCAATCTCGTCCGTTCGTGACACACCAGCCAGTCTTAAAAGTGACCTTATAGATGAAGGATGCTGGGTTCTTGTATGTTTTTCAACGCTGCGAATACGTACAACCATTTCATCCGGGCGTAGGTAGGGTTCCAGATATGGCACTTGAGCTCTTAGGTCGTTAATTTCTGACAGTTCGCCAATATCAAGCAATGGCTCATCGGGAAATTGCTCACTTGTTCGGTCATATGCCATCTATCTGTTATAACACCTAAGGTCAAGAAACAACAAGCATTAGAAATATGGTTTAATAGAGATATTAATGCTCATGCATAACAAAGAAGTCGCGCAAATTTATCTTTCAGAAAAAGAGCTAAGGGCTTTAGAACGCGACGCCAAAAAAGCCTTGAGAGAGCTAGTGACCCCGCAAGGAATATATGCTTCACCAGACGAGGGGTGGCGCGGGCCTTATCACAGCTGGTTTGGCCGTGACAGTTCCATAACCGCCGATCTAATATTTACGGCTGAAAAGCAGAAAAAGATTAAAAGCCTGTCAAAGAAATCTTATTTAGCCCTGCAATCTTTGACTGCTTGGCAAGGTAGCCAGAATAATTCTGAAACAGGGGAAGAGAAGGGCAAGCTGCCCCATGAGATACGGAATATGTTTGGTAGAGTTAGCAAGGTTCAGCACGCCGCTAACTCTAATTTTATGCCGTGGTTCGTAGATCCTTCCGATGGCTTGCTCAAAAACTGGGATAGTGCCGATAGTACACCACTATGGGTCATCGCCATGGCCCGAGGACGTTTTGCCACACAAAGAGGGTTTAACTCAAGCACTACTGGAAATTTAAGACTGGCTCTGGAATGGTGTCTTAATAACCTCAATCGCTACGGTGGCTTAGCTGGTTTTTTGGGCGCGGATTTACAAGATGGTCGCATTTATAGCGGTTTACATAATCAAGGTTGGAAAGATTCCTTCCAGGTTTATCAAAATTCTGACGGCAGTTTGGCCAAACATCCTATCAAAGATGTACTAATCAACGCTGAAATGTGGTCCGCTCTAAAGTACGGCGCCGATATTTTCAAAAATCACGACCCGGAATTTGCCGAAGAGTTGTCCAAGAATGCCGCGCTTTTAAAAAGGCGCTTCAATAGCCCGAGAGATGGGTTTTTATTCAAAGATACGTCTTCGGGCTTACCTTACTTTGCCCAAGCACTTGACGGCAATAATCAGAAGCTAGAATCCGTGTGCGCCGACGTTGGTATGTGTTTTTGGGCTTATCATAAAAACGCATGCATAATCGATGAACGAGCGATGGACAGAGTTGTGGCTAGGCTGATGCAACCCGATCTTTTCAATCCAGAAGCCGGCATAAGAAATTACAGCACATTCACAAGTTTTAAACAGGGGACAGGCTATCATGGTAGCGCATACACCTACTGGCCCTTCGTATCTGCCTTGATTGTCCGCGGCCTAGACCATTTTGGCTACAAAGATGAAGCTATGGCCATAGCTAGCGCCATGCTACGCGGAATATCCCGTTTTGGCTCAAATATCGAGCTATTTGTAGAAACCGAAGACCACATGTATAAACCTTGGCATCACCCAAAAATTGGCCAGCAAAGCTCCGTTAATCAAGCTTGGACGGCAGCTGGCGTCTATTACGCAAGCCGCTACCTGCAAGACAAAATTTAAAAAACTGCAGTATACTATTAAGACCTGAGAGAATATGTGTCACGACAAATTAAAAATTGCGATTATTGCGCCGCCCTGGTTGAGCTTGTACCCGGGCTGTTATTATGGCATTGAGAATGTAGTCCATAACCTGTCTAGCACACTTACTAAGCAAGGCAACCATGTTGAATTATTTACCG
>DATIIF010000021.1:0-3156 GCA_035479935.1 Patescibacteria group bacterium | reverse complement strand
TTTTTCTGGAAGCTGACCGTCGATTCTGACGTGCCCCCGTAGCTCAGCTGGATAGAGCAGAGGACTTCTAAGCCTAAGGTCGCATGTTCGAATCATGCCGGGGGCGCCAAATTGTGGGAATATCTTTTAACAGATATAATAGCCGTTCATGGTGCTCGTAGCTCAGTTGGTTAGAGCGTCGGTTTGTGGAACCGAAGGTCGTGGGTTCAAGACCCATCGGGCACCCCAAAAATTGCTGACTTTGGTCAGCTTTTAATTTATCCACAGATTTTTAGTATTGCCAAGCCACAAAAAAGCGTATACTGCAAAAAGATAGTAAAAAAAGGAGAGAGCCTGTGAATATCAACATGAATGTAAGAATGTTCGCTATGAACCTTCTCAACTTCTTTCTTGTAGTTGTGGAAGGATTCCTGGCGCTAAGGTTTTTGTTAAAACTGTTTGGCGCCAACGCTAGTTCGAGTTTCGTGCAATGGGTCTATAACATGAGCGGGGTATTGTTAGAACCCTTCCGCGGGATTTTCACGGCTAGGGTTTTTGACAACCAATACGTATTGGAGTTTTCAGTGGTCTTTGCAATGTTAATGTATGCAGTATTTGGTCTTGTAGTGGTCGCGCTAATTAATGTAGTGGCGCCAGAGACAGTAGCTACAAAATCTAACGGCAAACGTCGTTAAATTTCGTTCATAACCTGGATATTAGCTCCCAGGCTATTTAAACGTTCCGCCAAATCCTCATAACCGCGATTGATTGAGTAAACATTTCTAAGCACCGATACACCATCTGCGGCCAGCATTGCTATTAGTAACAGCACAGCTGGGCGCAGTGCTGGCGGACAAACCACTTCTGCGGCGCTGAACTTGGTTGGCCCGTCTATGTAGGCACGGTGTGGGTCGGCTAGCGTAACATTAACGTTTAATTTTCTTAACTCCGTGTAATAAAGGGCTCTTTCCTCATAAACCCAGTCATGAATTAGCGTACGGCCTCGGGCTACAGCCGCGATTGGTACAAAGTAGGGAAGATTGTCTATATTTAGCCCCGGAAAAGGCCGGGCATATATTTTTTCGTCCAATGCTACAAGCTCGCCGTTGTGTTTGTGAATTACAAGATCGACTAAATCTGTGTGGCCGTTTTCGGCCTTATACCGTGGCGATACCTCAAAATCCAGACCCATTTTTTTAAGTTTCAATAGTTCAAGCTCAAGAAAATCAATCGGAGCGCGCTTGATGCTAATTTCTGAATTGGTAGTAACGGCTGCCGCAATGAAAGTCATGGCTTCAATAGGGTCTTCACTGGGATAATAAGTAACATTTTTCTTAATTTCCTTTACGCCTTGGACCTTCAAAGTACTCGTACCAATTCCCTCAATCTTGACACCTAGTTTCTTTAAGAAAAAACAAAGATCTTGAACCATGTAGTTCGCGCTAGCCATTTTAATGATGGTTTCTTGCTCAAAACGGGCCGCCGCCATTAGGACGTTTTCCGTAGTCGTGTCGCCTGACTCATACAAAACAATCTCGCCAGCAGGCTTTTTGTTGACGTAGACGTTGTAATGACCAGACTTGGCGATAATGCTCACACCAAATTCCTCAAGTGCAAATAAGTGGGGTTGGACAGTGCGCGTGCCAAGTTTGCAACCGCCGGCATACGGGATCTTAAACTCTTTAAAAATATGCATTAACGGGCCGAGCATCATCAAAACCGAACGGGTTTTACGTGCCGCAACTTTGTCCAAATGGCTAAGATCTAATTTAGCTGGCGGCTTTATTTCCAAGTCGCTGTCTGGCAGCCATTTGACATGTACCCCAGTGCTCGTGAGTACCTCGATGATGCGATTTACTTCTTCAATGTGCGGCATATTCTTTAGCCGGGTTGTGCCTTTATTCAGTAGTGCGGCAAATAGCAAACAAACTGCAGCGTTTTTTGAAGTTTTCGTCTCAACCGTTCCATGAAGTTCATGGCCGCCCTCAACACGAAGATTTACCGCTCCGCCAGATAGGCTGATTAGCGGCTTTTTTAGCACATCGCTAATGCGGCCAAGTGTCTCCAGGCTTAAATTTTGCTTGCCGTGTTCAATGCGATTAACTGCGGACTGGCTGGTTCCTAATTTGCGAGCAAATTCGGCTTGGGTTAAGCTCCTATCTTGTCGTATCTGGTAAATTAATTGGCCAATCTTCTCATTGGTTGTTTGCATAGGTTAGAATCATATCACTTGCGATATAAAAATCAAGGATCTTTGCAGCACACCAACCAGCCAAGCGAATCTGTAGCTAAAGTGCGAAAGTCTCTTAGAGTTATGCGTGCTAAAATGAGGTTATGATCTAGCGAATGCGATTTTTGTACTTAAAAAACTAAAGTCGTATTTGAAATGAGGTGATATGAAAGACAAAGTAGTTGAGAAGCTTATTAGTGCCGAGGAAAAGCGCCAAACCGAAGGCCTTGAGATGATTCCTAGCGAAAACCACACATCCAAAGATGTCCTGGCGGCTCTTGGTTCCAGATTAACTGACAAATATTCGGAAGGTTACCCGGGGATGCGCTATTACGGAGGTTGTGAAAACGTCGATGCCGTGGAAAATTTGGCTAGAGACAGAGCTAAAAAGTTATTTGGTGTTGACCACGCTAACGTTCAGGCATATTCCGGCTCTCCCGCTAACCAAGCAATTTACTTTGCGCTAGTTGATCCTGGCGATAAGGTTATGGGGCTGCATTTATATTACGGTGGCCATATGACACACGGACTAAAAGTGAACTTTTCCGGCACAATTTACAATTCTGTCCAGTACCACACCGGTAAAGATGGCTATCTTGATTACGCGGAAATGACCAATCTGGCTAAAAACGAAAAACCTAAATTAATTTTTGTTGGCGCCACGGCCTATCCAAGGATTTTTGATTGGAAAAAATTGCGCGAAATTGCCGATATTTGCGGCGCATGGTTAGTGGCTGACATATCGCACATCGCAGGGCTGATTGTAGCCGGTGTTCATCCGTCACCCGTTGGCTTTGCGGACGTCATTATGACCACCACACATAAAACTTTACGTGGCCCACGTGGGGCATTGATTTTGTGCAACGGTAATCCCTCGACACCGCTTAAAAAAGTTGATCGAGCACCAGAAAATTTGCCAACTTTAATTGACCGAGCAATTATCCCAG
>DATIIF010000020.1:0-11136 GCA_035479935.1 Patescibacteria group bacterium | reverse complement strand
CAAAATAACAGATGAACAGCTGCAAGCTTTGCGGGCGCGTGTAGAAACTGAAAAAAAACCCCTCCAAGATTTGGCAATCGCGGCTAACTTAATTAGCGAAACGGATTTGACCAAGGCTTACGCCGCAGAGATAGATGTGCCGTTTGTGGAAATTGATGTTAAGAGCCTTCACAAAGATTTATTGCGACTTATACCAGAGCGAATTGCCAGACAATATAGCGCGGTAGTTTTTGAAGTTGAGGCAAAGGGCGGTGCGCCGCATTTGGCAATCGCCGACCCAGACGACGTTCAGGCAATTAGCTTTTTGCAGAAACAACTTGGCTCTAACGTAAAAATTTTTGTTGCTACACGCACCAACATAATGTCGGCACTCGACCAATACCGGGGCAACATCAGTAGTGAGATCAGTAAGGTCATGACCGACACTGGTGAGGAAGGCGATGGCGACGAAGAAGAAGTCAGCGAAGAGGATCTGGCCGAAGATTCGCCGATTGCCCAAACTGTAAATCTGATTATTGAATATGCCGTAAAATCCAGTGCTAGCGATATTCATATTGAGCCAAGGGAAAAATACGTTCAAGTACGCTACCGTGTTGATGGGGTCTTGCGTGAAGCCAATAAATTGCCCAAGCGAACCCTGGCGGCACTAGTCTCCCGTATTAAAATCTTGTCAAACCTAAAGATTGACGAACGCCGCGCGCCGCAGGACGGCCGGTTCAAGATCAATATGGATGGCCGAATTTTTGCCTTTCGCGTTTCTACCTTGCCGATTAGTGATGGCGAGAAAGTTGTAATGCGCGTGCTCGATGAGTCAAGTAAGCCATCGTCTCTGGAACAACTAGGTTTTTGGGGTCTGGCTCTTAAGAACATAAATGACGCCATAAAAGAACCGCACGGCATGGTTTTAGTTACCGGCCCAACCGGTTCTGGTAAGTCGACTACCTTGCACAGTGTTTTAAATATTTTAAATAAGCCAAACGTTAATATCTCCACCGTTGAAGACCCTGTAGAATACCGCCTGGAGGGCGTCAACCAAACCCAAGTTAACCCTATTGCCGGCATGACATTTGTTAATGGTTTACGCGCTCTATTGCGTCAAGACCCGAATGTCATTATGGTTGGAGAGATTCGCGACGGCGAGACCGCAGGCCTTGCCGTGCAAGCTGCTCTAACCGGACACTTGGTATTTTCAACTCTTCACACCAACAACGCCGCAACATGTCTGCCACGCCTACTTGATATGAGCATTGAGCCGTTTTTAATTGCCAGCGTTGTACGGGTAGTTATTGGCCAGCGCTTGGTACGACGCTTAGTACCGGAAGATTGTGAAGAATATACTCCCGACGATAAACAGCGCAAAGAAGTTGAGAGAGTTTTTGGAATTCATAACGAAAGCGACTGGAAACAAATATTTGTTCTAGCCAATGAAGCCCAAGCAGAATTTGATAAGCCTAAAACCAGCAAATTGACTCTTTGGCGGCCTAAAGACAAACTGCCTGATGGTCATACCGGTTATAAAGGCCGGATGGGCATTTACGAAGTTTTGAAGGTTTCGCAAAACATCCAAGCAATGATTGTTTCAAGTGGCACTAGCGATAATATTCAGGAAGAAGCCATTAAAGAAGGTATGTCGACCATGCAGCTTGATGGCTTAATTAAAGCTATACTGGGAATGACCAGCATTGAAGAAATACTACGAGTGACAAGAGAATAGGTGGGGTTCACTAGTGAAATTTTTATATACAGCTCAAGATAAGAGCGGCAACAAAATAACCGGCACAATTGAGGCAGCCAGCGCAGCTCAGGCATCCTTGTCTTTATCTAAACGCGAACTTAAACCTATAAATATTACGCAATCCAAAGATGGTAGCTTGCTAGATAAGCTTCCTTTGGGTAAAAAACATAAGAAAGTTAAACTCAAGGATCTTGTTGTCTTTACAAGACAACTAGCAACTATGATTGATGCCGGCGTGCCTCTGGTGCGCTCCTTAGCCACACTCCAAGCACAAACAGAAAACGCTAATTTTCAACGCCATATTTCAGAAATTACCAAGGAAGTTGAAGGCGGAACGTCTTTTGCCGATGCTCTTGAAAAACACTCCGCCGTATTCTCGCCAATATATGTAAACATGGTGCGTGCTGGTGAAGCCGGCGGTATTTTAGATGAAATATTGAAAAAGCTGGCTTATCAGCAGGAAAAAGACTCCAAAATCCGCGGCAAATTCAAAAGCGCCATGACCTATCCAATTATTCTTTTAACAATTACCTTCTCTGTCTTCATGGTCTTAATGGTCTTTGCCATGCCCCGCATTGGCAAAATTATCAAAGACCTGGCCGGTGACAATGCCAAACTGCCTAAGCTAACTACCACTATGCTTAGCATTAGCGACTTTCTGGTTCACAAATGGTTTATTATTATTGGAACCTTAGTTATTGGCGGATTTTTCCTCAAGCGTTATATTAAAACCCCTAATGGCAGACGTAATAAAGACCAACTTCTATTTAAAATCCCAGTGTTAAAATTAATTATTACCAAGGTAGCTATCGCACGCTTTGCAAGAATTTTTGCCAGCCTGATGGCTGCTGGCGTAACAGTAGTAGATTCAATCCAAATTACGGCCAAAGCCATTGGTAACGCGGTTATTGAAGACGAGTTAAACGAAGCCGCAAAGGCTGTAACCAATGGCCAGCAGTTCTCAATACCCTTAGCAAATAGCAAAGTCTTTCCGCCCATAGTAGCCCAAATGATGGCAATCGGTGAAGAAACCGGTAAAACTGATGAGATTTTAGTTAAGGTGGCGGATTTCTATGAAGAGGAAGTAGACAACGCTGTTGAGAGCTTAAGCTCAATCCTAGAACCGATTATGATCGTTATTATGGGCAGTGTAGTCGGGCTGATTGCAGTAGCAGTGATTGGGCCTATTAGTAACCTCTCCAGCCAAATCTAGCTCACACCTTCGTAGCGCAGCGACCTGCTCATCAGCAGAACTGATGACTCTGTCATTGCTCTTGGCTTCATATCCAATTTTTCTTTCAAATGCTCACTCACTGTATTACCCATACAACTCGCTCCGCTTTTCAAGAAGAAATTGAATCTGAAGCACAAGTACGAAAGGTGTAGACTATGGTACTAAACATGTGAAAAACTATTGCGTTGAATAAAAGATATGGTAGTGTATAAGCATAAGCCTTACAAAATACTAAAATGGCTTGATTAATAAATTTTAAGAAGGGTGGGCATAAACATGTTCAGTTCTCTCAAAAAAGCACAAAAGGGTTTCACGATTATCGAGCTTTTGATCGTGATTGCCATAATTATTATCTTGGCAGGGTTGGTACTAAACAACTTCCAAGGCGCTCAAGCAAAAGCTCGTGACACGCAACGCGTAACAGACATCAACAACATCCACAGTAAGCTGGAAGAATATTACAACGAGAATAATTACTATCCTCTAACGTTTACATCGGCTACCTTCCCAGGTATTGACGCTCAATCGTTAGTTGATCCTAAGGGGGCTACAGTTACAATTAACGCCGCTGTTGCTGACGCAACCGCCGCTAACGCCGTAGCTAATCCGACCTCAACTGCTAACTACAAGTACATTCCATACAACTGTACAGGTGCAAGTAGTGACCAGTGTTCTGGCTACGTTCTTAAGACTTTCGTTGAGAAGCCAAGTTCTACTACTCCTAACCCAACGGTTAAGCTTGGTCTAAATAACACTTAGAAATTAAGATTGTTTAAGATAAAACCCCGTCCTCTTGGGCGGGGTTTTTAATAGATTCCGCGGATATTTGCTATACTTAAGAACAGATTAAGGTTATGGTTAATATTACAAAAAGGCTTTGAAACTAATAAATGAGTGTGGGCGCATTATTTTACAGAGATAGGCCAATATTCGGGCTGGACATCGGTTTTAGTAACCTAAAAGTCATGCAGCTATCTAGCCAGAAAGATGGCACCATATTTGTGACTGGATACGGTATAGCAAGCTTCGATCCCGCCGCAATAGTCGAAGGTGTTATTAAGAAACCAGAGGTTGTAGCTGAAGCTATTTATGCTCTTTTTGATAAAGGTTTGGTTGGAGATATAACTACCAGGCGAGCAGCGATGGCAATTCCGGCCACACGTACTTTTAGCCGTTCAATGACACTCCCCAAGCTTAGCCAAAGTGATTTAAGCGAAGCTGTTCGGCTTGAAGCCGAACAATATATACCCATACCTATAGATAGCCTCTACCTTGACTATATGGTTTCCGGGCAAACCGAGGACCAGACAGAAATCGTGGCTGTAGCGGTATCGCGAAAAATTGTTGATTCTTATTTAGATCTAGCAAAAATTCTTAACATAGAACCAGTTACCATAGAGACAACTATAAATGCCGGCAGCCGTCTTTTTACTAAGTCGGTAAATAGTGACGTTCCAACGGTGCTAATGGATTTTGGGTCAATTTCGACCGATATTACGATTTTTGACAAGAATCTGGTTGTAACCGGGACAATACCTGGTGGCGGCGATAGCTTTAACAAAACAATCTCCGAAGCTTTGGGTGTAACTTTACAAGAGGCTCATATCATTAAAACCAAATACGGCCTGGGGTTAAGTAAAAAACAAAAAGAAGTAATCGAAGGACTCAGACCAGTTCTCGAACAACTGCTCAAAGAAACTAGGCGTATGATCCGTTATTACGAGGAGCGCTCTAACACCACCCAAAAAATCAGCCAGGTGGTTACTATGGGCGGTGGCGCCAATATGCCAGGACTTTCCGAGTACATGACCAACGAATTACGATTACCAGTCAGAATGTGCGACCCTTGGGAAGGCCTAAATTTTGCCGACCTTCAGCCGCCAAATAGCACTGAAAGGTCTATGTTTGTTACAGTAGCTGGCCTGGCCCTACTTGACACAAAGGAGCTTTTTCAATGATTAACCTAATGCCGGTTGAGCTAAAGCACCAGACAAGATTTGCTCGCCGCAATACACTACTGCTGCGTTGGATGGTGTCTATGTTGATCGGCACTATGGGAATTGTGGGTGTATTTTTTGGCGGTCAAATTTATATCCAGCAGTCTATTCACGCTTATGAAAACCAGGTGTCTCAAACTAAGAAAAGCTTAGCCGATCAAAAATTGGAAGAGACACAGAAACACGTTCAAGACATTAGTAACAGTGTAAAGCTTGTTAATCAGGTGCTTTCACGCGAGGTGCTGTTCTCTAAACTTATAAAACAAGTTGGCGCAGTTATGCCGCCCGGTTCCGCCTTGCAAAGTCTGAGTTTAAACAAGATTGAAGGTGGAATTGATTTACAAGCTGTTGCGTCAGACTACCAAACGGCATCACAAATAATAATCAACTTGGCAGATCCTGCTAACAAGGTTTTTGAAAAAGCCGATATCCAAAGCATCAATTGTTCAAGCACTGCCATTGATACTCGCTATCCTTGCTCAGCCAGCATACGCGCATTATTTGCTAAAAATAATCCATACACATTTGTCCAGGTAAGTTCTGGGAGCAGCAAATGAAATTAGCGCTTAAAAAATTTAAAGGGGCTCAAGGATTATTCTTTGCCTTACTACTTGTTCTTGCTCTAATGATCGGACTGGCTGTCTATATCGTCACAACGGGCAATCGTATTTTGCAAACAAAGACCGATCAGTTGATTGCTCTAAAACTAGACAGCCACACATTGGATGAACAGCAAAAATCCCTAGTTCAAGCCAAAAGAGATATCGAAAAATATTCGGATTTGGAAAAGATTGCGGCGACTATTGTTCCACAAGAGAAAGATCAAGCGCGTACTGTTCGGGAGATTATAAAAATTGCCGCGGATAATGGTATAACCATATCGAATATCAGTTTCACTAGTTCCAGCTTAGGCAACACTACAGTCAAATCTACCCCCACGACTACTCAAACAGAAACAACTACACAAGCAACTACTACTAAGGTACCAACGACTCAAGTTAAGCCTGTAGATGGCATAAATGGACTTTACGTGATGGAGATTAACGTGCAGACTAACCTGAATAAGCCAGTGCCTTACCAAAATCTGCTCAATTTCCTCCAGCAACTGGAGCAAAACCGACGCACCAGCCAGGTTACCAACATAACCGTCCAGCCAGACTCCAAAGATCGCAGCAGTGTCACCTTTACGCTAACACTTAACGTATACATAAAGCCATGAAAAAAAGCATAAAAAAGATTTACGATAAAATTCATCCATTCTTAAGCTTTATCAAGCGTTATGTAGCCATGATTGTTATTTTGGCATTTCTTGGCGTTTATTCTTATCTGACTGTTCATGTTAATAGCCTAGTGCAGACCGAACCTTCGGCGGCGCAATTAGACGATCGAGTAAAGACTATATCTAAAACCAAGATTGACCAATCAGCAGTTGATAATTTATTAAATCTGCAAGAGCAAAACATAGAAGTGAAATCTCTTTTTGATCATGCCAGGGAAAATCCTTTTAACGAATAAAAGCATGTTAAAAAAAATCAAGTTGTTGGCGACAAGTCAAACAAGAGTTAATCGCCCTGGTTTTACAGTTATCGAACTACTTATTGCTATTGGTGTTATGGGCCTGGCTATACCAAGCATGGCCATGGCTCTTAGAAACTTAACAGCCATTAACCATAGGGCGCGTAATGTAGCATTGACCAATATCATTGTTGGCAACAAGGCCGAACAGATTCGGAGTGCTGGTTTTAATTCAATTGCGGTCGGCACAGTCGATTTTACTAATGAGTTACCGCCCGAGTTAGCCAAACCCAGAAGCGCCACCTATACCATTACCAGGCCGACAGCAGGTGTAGACGAAGTTACTTTGACTGTCAGCTACAAAGATTACAATAAAACTCGCACCTTAACTTATAAGACTATTATTAGTGAACTCGGGGTCGGACAATGAAATCTCAGTCTGGCCTAACTATTGTTGAGTTATTAGTATCCGTCGCCATAGCAGCTATTTTGGCCAGTGTACTTCTTGCAATTAATTTGCAGTTTTTTGGTAACGTCATGCAGAGCCAGATTAGTGCTGAATTAGCAGTTGAATCACACTTTGTGCTTGAAGCAATGGTTGAAGATATACGGTTAGCCGATGGCATTACGGTCACAAATAGCTTGGCCGATGCTAACGGACCGGCGGGTGGCTGGTCAACTAGTGATAGTGCCAACAGGTTAGTATTAAAGTCGCCGGCAATCAACAGCTCTAGGGATATAATTTATGATGATAGTACGGGCTTCCCCTACCGCAATGAACTAGTTTATTTTATGAGCGGAAAAATGCTTTATAGACGAACCCTTAAAAATGGTGGTGCCTCGGGCAATATAGCAGTTACAACTTGTCCCGCCTCCACGGCTAGCAGTAGTTGCCCAGTGGACAAGCAATACACAACTTACATTAACGATATGACTTTTACTTTTTATGACACGGCTAATGCGGTAACGACTGATCCGACTTTGGCCCGGTCTATCAAGGTTGGCATTAATATGAGTCGCAAGGCCTTTGGTAAAACAATCACCTTCAATAATTCAATTCAAACTACTTTGAGGAATTACTAAGATGCAGAAGATTACGGGGCAAAAAGACATTCAGCAGGGTTTTATTATGCCTGTGCTACTATTCAGTATTCTGTTAATTACTCTGCTAATTACGGTTGTGACTTCGTTATCGTTAACTACTTCTAATCTAGCTGCCAGAGATACCTACAGGGTTGATGCTCAACTAGCTGCTGATGCTGGGTTAGATGCCGGGTTAAATAGTATAAATACGGTCAGCAACTGGAATGGTAGCGGCGGTGAGGTTACTTTACTTAATACTTCTTCCATAAAAACAACCTACCAAACTACTCTATCAAACGGCGCAACTAGTGACCGTAAGGTCTTGGCGGTTACTGGTAGAACATACGCCCCGGCCAGCTCTTCGACCCCTAAGATTATTAGAAAATACGAGGTTGACATTAAAGCTATCACAAATGGCAATGGACCCACCTCAGTCGTAACGGGTGTCGGGGGACTGGTTCTCGATGGTAACTCTAAAATCACCGGCGGTGATGTTGTCGTCAACGGCACGATTACTGTTAACAACGGAGCGCAAATAGGCTTGTCTTCCACCCCGCTAGCCAACGCCGTAAACATCCGAGTGGCGCATACTAACTGCCCCAGCCCAGTTGACGCAACCTATCCGCGAGTTTGTCTCCCGAATGAAAATGGTCAACCAATCACAGTTGATAATAATGGTTTTATTTACGCCGACGTCCGTGCCACCAATCAGACTACAAGCACTAATATGTTCAACCCTGGTTTGGTTCCAAACCAAATAGTCGCACCCGTTACCCTGCCCGCTTATGACCGTATTGCCCAAAAGGCCGCAGTCACTTCAACCCAAGGCTCAACAGCTGCCGGTGTAGATTGCGGTAACAATCAGAGTGTCACCTGGCCAGCTAATCTTAAGATTGTTGGCGATATAAACTTGGGCAATAAGTGTACGGTTACATTATCTGGAAACGTCTGGATTACCGGTAATCTTATTTTTGGCACTAATTCAAAAATTGTTGTGCCCAACTCTTTGGGGACAACCATGCCAGTAATTATGGTAGATGGCGCCACTGGGATAGATATTGATAATAATGGCACAGTGCAAACGAATAGTTCAGGAACAGGGGTTTACTTTATCGCTTACTGGGCAAATGCAACCTGCTCACCAGACTGCGCAAGTTTAACTGGTACTGATCTAAAAAATAGCCAGGATATTATAAGGTTGAATTTGGGCAATGGCAGCAGCGCTCCCGGTAGTATCTTGTATAGCCGCTGGTCAAGAGTCAAAGTGTCTAATAACGGCGAGATTGGTGCCGTAGCTGGGCAATCTATTGAGCTTGGTAACAATGCCATTATTAACTTTACCTCTTCAGTGCCTGGGAGTGATAATTTACACGTTACTTGGGTGAAGCGCGGCTACATGAGAGTATTTAATTAGTATTCGATTTCATATGTAGGCGATAGTTTGCGCGATTTGCCCGGGTTGGGTCGCTTTGGATATAACGTTCTCTTGCAGCTAGCACCATATTGGCGTAATAGTCAGGATTCGGACAATAAGTAAAATCAAAGTTATTCTGTTCGCCCGCCGTTTCAATTTTTAGTGTTCCGAAGTTCAAAAGTGTCGGGAAAATGCCCTCTTTTTGTGATGTCACGTCTTCAACGTTTGCCATGGATAGTTGTGAAACCTTGCGCCGAAATAAGCCTTTCTGGACAACTTGTGTTAAATGCTCATCAGTTATTACTAAAATACTAAGCCTATAAATAAAAGCCGCTATGAGTAGTAACACGGTGGTGATGCCAATAGTTAAGGTCGAGAAGATTGCTAGAACCATTGAAGATTTATTAGTGTCTTGTGCAATAAATTGGGGCAGCAAAAAATATAGTAAACCAATGGCGCCAACCAAGCCAATTATTGCTTCAATGTAGATGATAACAATGCCAAATGGGTGGCGATGAATACGTGCTATCTCACGGTCCAATGTCCCAGTCGCAACTTCATTGGGTGAAATATCAGGTTCTGAAATAGGACTATCCGGTTCCATGCGGCTAATTATACCAAGCTTTGCTGGTCCGATTTTGGTTTTTTGCCTAAGTGTTTATAGGCTTTTGGTGTAGCTTTGCGTCCACGCGAAGTTCGCTCAAGCAATCCAATCTGCATCAAGTAAGGTTCGTAAAAATCTTCGATTGTGCCGCGTTCTTCACTGGTAAGGGCTGCCAATGTCTCAACACCAACCGGCCCACCTTGGTAATTATCAATGATGGCATTTAGAATCATCCGGTCACCAGGGTCAAGACCAAGGTCATCTACATCCAGTAGCGCCAGCGCCTGCTGGCTAATATTACTATCAATAAATCCATCACCGTTAACATCAGCATAATCACGAACCCTTTTTAGCAAACGGTTAGCTATGCGCGGCGTCAAGCGTGCGCGCTGAGCCAATTCTTTAGCAGCTTGTTTGTCTATTTTAACTTTGAGGATCTTTGAGGCGCGCAGGATAATCTTTTCTATTTCTTCAGGCGTATAGAATTCTAGTCTATGGATCATACCAAAACGATCGCGCAGGGGCGCCGCTAAAGCACCGGTGCGGGTAGTAGCGCCGATAATTGTAAACTTAGGCAAATCCAGCCGCAGGCTGCGAGCACTCGGTCCTTTGCCTAGCATAATATCAAGCTTGAAATCTTCCATGGCGCTGTAAAGCACTTCTTCAACTACGCGGTGCAAACGGTGTATTTCGTCAATAAATAAAATATCGCCGTCTTGAAGATTAGTCAGAAGACTAGCTAGGTCGCCAGCACGTTCAATGGCTGGGCCGCTAGTTATTCGAATTTGTGCCGACATTTCATGAGCTATAACGCTAGCCATAGTAGTTTTGCCCAGACCCGGTGGCCCATATAGCAAAATATGGTCTAGGGGCTCCCCACGTTTTTTTGCTGCTGCAATTGCCAGGTGCAAGTTTTTTTTGAGTCTTTCTTGGCCAATATAATTATCAAAATCTCTAGGGCGAAGTGTAACTTCCAGTTCTATTTCTTCTGGCTTAAGCGGGTCGGCTACTTCATTTATAATTCTTTCAATCATTTTCGTTCCTTAAGGGCTAACTTAACCCGTTCGGTAGTTGGAGCCTTTTTATCAACATCGGCTAGTGCTAACGCGGCGTCCTGCGCACTGTAGCCCAACCCCATTAAGGCCTGAACAGCTTCATCTTTTAATAACAATGAGTCGGATTGCAACAGGCCACTTTTATCGAGATCAATGCCCGACAAACCAACTTTGTCTTTAAGCTCAACTATAACTCGCTCCGCCAGCTTTCTACCAACACCGTTGGCGCTTTGGATAAATTTTACGTCACCGTTGGCTATTGCTAATCGGACAGATTCGCCTGACCCAATACTTAACATGTTGAGCGCCATTTTTGGGCCTACTCCGCTTACATTTAACAGCTGCTCAAACAGTGATTTTGTGTCAAGCATCGTAAAACCAAATAAGTCATGAGCATTTTCACGAATATGATCATAAATGTAGAGTTTAGTTATGTCGCCGACGTTCAGCTTTGTATAATCTTCTGCAGTGGTTAAAATCCCGTAGCCAACCCCGCTAA
>DATIIF010000019.1:0-5851 GCA_035479935.1 Patescibacteria group bacterium | reverse complement strand
TAGACAAAATTTTGACTATCCAAAACCAACTCACAACCTTGCCTCAACTACATGCCCAAAAGCCTGTAGCCAGCCGATTGTTTAAATATTTAGTTCAAGTTACTCCAGCAACGGTCAAAATGTCCCAGCTTGATATGGATTTTTCAACCAAAACTTTAAATATAACCGGCGAATCCGATAGCCTTAGTTCCATTAACAAGTTTGTCGACACCCTAAAATTCACTACCTACAGTTCATCGGACTCCGCCGATCCTACCAAAGACCCCAAAGCCTTTAGCAATATTGTTGTGGCTAGTTTTGGGCTTGAAAATGGCAAAGCGTCCTACACTATCAACTTAAATTTCGATGACAAAATCTTTGATATATCCCAGGACATAAAGCTAACGGTTCCAAAAATTATCACGACTGTATCTGAGACCGAAAAACCAGCAGCAATCTTCCAACCTAAAACCCAGGAGAAGAACTAATGGCTAAGTTAGGAATATCGGTAAAACGGCTACAAATTAACAAAGCTACTGCCAATATTGTACTTATAATTTCGGCGGCTAGTTTTGTGACTATCTTTAGCCTATTTGCATCAAAAGCCTTACTAAGCCAGCGTAGCTACCAATCAAGAGTGATCAAAGAAAAAACCAAGGCGAGAAATAGTCTTTCAGACAATCTAAAGGCTAGCGAACAACTGGTTGAATCATATAAGCAATTTGTTGCTCAAGATCCGAATATTCTAGCATCTAAAGTAGACGGCACTGGTGATAACGAGGGTGACAATGCTAAGATTGTACTTGACGCTCTGCCAAGCAAGTATGACTTCCCAGCATTAGCTACCAGCTTGGAAAAGATCCTGAAGAAATACAACTATGCTGACCCGAATATTAGTGGCACGGATGATACTCTAAATCAACAGGCTCAAACAGCTGGCCCGGTTCCGGTGGCTGTAGCCATGCCATTTCAGATTGAAGTCAACAGTTCATATGAAGCTGCGGCCAATTTGTTTGGAATCTTGGAAAGATCAATCCGCCCAATCCAGGTCAATACCTTAAGTTTCACGGCATCTGATAGCGGTACAATACACGTGACTATAGCTGCCAGCACCTATTACCAACCGGAAAAAAATCTAAAGATTGATTTTAAGGATGTAAAATGAAGCAAAAAGATTACGCCTTAGTTGCGGTAGTGGTGGTAATAAGCATCGTTTTTTCAGCCATTATTTCTAAGTTGATATTTGGTTCTGCCAAAAGCCGCAAAACCAAAGTAGAAGTAGTCAATAAGATAAGTTCCCAGTTTGATCTACCGGATAAGAAATATTTCAATGAAGCTTCAATTGATCCGACTCAAATTATCCAAATTGGCGATAACCCTAATCCGACACCGTTTAATCAGAAACCTTAGCGGAAAGTTGCGCCAAGCATGAGCGTTTTATCTGCCACTACCCAAAAACAGGTTGAAAACAAGCTGGTTGCTGATGGTTTGCTAAAAGACGAAGAACTCAGTTCTATAAGGGTTAAAGCCGAGCACGATCATGTGCCGCTATTTAGCCTAATGGTCAGTGAAGGGCACATTTCTAATGAAGATCTAACCAAAACCATCGCTTATATTACCAAGGTCCCTTACGTTAATCTTATGAGTGCCCGTGTTGACCCGGAAATTTTACAGCTTTTACCGCAGGAAATTGCTGAACGTTACATGGCTGTGCCACTTGGGGAAATGCAGAACCGTTTAGTCCTGGCTATGCTCGATGCCGGCAATGTTCAGGCGGTTGACTTTCTGGCCAATAAGATTAATCGGCCACTTAAAGTTTATGCCGCTAGTGAAGAGGGAATTCGAGCCGTACTAAAGCAGTACAAACTATCACTTGGAAAAAACATTTCAGAATCTCTTAACGCTGCCGGGCTAGAAAATGTTGAAGCTGAGCTTAAGCAAGGCGAAGAAGGGGTAGGGCAAGTTAAAAAACCTGACGACAAGGCTAAAAATATTAAGACTATCGTTCAGGACTCACCAATAAGCAAAGCATTGTCGACAATTTTGGAATACGCGGCCACTAACCGAGCCAGTGATATCCATATCGAACCCCTAGAGAAAGAACTTCGAATACGCTGTCGAATTGATGGTGTCTTGCGAGAGATTATGAAACTGCCCAAGAGTACAGAAGCAGCTCTGGTGTCCCGAGTAAAAATTTTATCCAATCTCAAAATTGATGAACATCGTATTCCGCAGGACGGCCAATTCACCGTAAAAGTTGGCGAGTCCGATATTGACTTGCGTATAGCTATTTCACCAGTTGTATGGGGGGAACAGGTAGTTATTCGTTTACTTGATAAGAGTGGCACCACCTTAAATCTAGAGGACATGGGCTATACAGGACGAGCCCTTCGGACAATACGCAAAGGCTTAAAAGAGCCCAACGGTATGATTTTGACTTCCGGGCCAACCGGTTCTGGTAAATCAACCTCTATGTATGCTCTTATATCAGAAATCAAAAACGATAGCATTAATATCGTAACCCTCGAAGATCCGGTAGAGTATAAGATGGGCGGAGTTAACCAAATCCAAGTAAATGCTGACGTAGGGCTAACTTTTGCTTCTGGCTTACGCTCTATACTGCGCCAAGATCCTAACGTTGTACTTGTAGGAGAGATTCGAGATAAAGAAACGGCGCAATTGGCTGTCCAGGCGGCTTTGACCGGGCACTTAGTGTTCTCAACCCTTCACACTAACTCTGCAGCTGGAATCTTACCGCGGTTGCTTGACATGGGCATTGAACCGTTCTTGATTGCCAGCACCGTGCATACCGTTATTGGCCAGCGCCTAGTAAGGCGTATCCCAGACGAGAGCAGGGAAAGCTATCAGTCCGACAAGCCAGAAACAGAGGCTATACATACCACCATTGGTCATTTGTTGCCGGAGAAGCCTGAAGACGTTAAAGCCGTTAGCGATGATATGGGATATGAAAACTTGCCGTTACGTGGTCAAAATGCTTATACTTTGTATAAGGGCAAAGACAGTCCCGATACGCCTGGGGGTTATAAGGGCCGGATGGGCTTGTACGAAGTATTCGAGATAAATGAGGCCATTCAGGACTTAATCTTGAAACGATCGACTAGCGCTGAAATCCAAAAAGCTGCTCAAGCTCAAGGTATGGTCAGCATGAGACAAGATGGCTATTTAAAAGCTCTAGCCGGCAAAACTACTCTTAACGAAGTAAATAGGGTAGCGGCCTCCGACAGCGCATAAAATAAAAGGTGGGTAAATAAATGCCAGCAGTAAGAATAGAAGTACTACTCGAACAAGTTATTAAACACAAAGCATCTGACTTACATTTGCAAGTTGGCCTGCCGCCCATGCTCAGGATAGATGGAGCCTTGACGCCAGTAACTGGGGCCGAGGCTCTAGACGAAGAAGCAGTTGAAGCACTGCTTTTCGCAATTCTAGACGAAGACCAAAAGCAAATTCTACTGAAAGATAAAGAGTTCGACTTTAGTTTTGCCTTTGGCGATCTTGGTCGCTTTCGTGTTAATGCTTTTCACGAAAGAGGCAACCTAGCGGCAGCCTTACGGCTTATTCCTAATGAAATTCTGACTATCGAACAGCTTGGTTTGCCGCCGGTTATTTCTAAATTTGCTGACTATCCAAGAGGTATGGTGCTTATCACAGGACCAACCGGTTCAGGTAAATCAACTACGCTTGCAGCCCTTGTGCACCTTATTAATATGAGCCGTTCAGCCCATATTATTACCATTGAAGACCCGATAGAATTTACTCATAAATCGAAAAAATCGGTCATTGTTCAGCGGGAAGTCCACTATGACACCTATTCGTTCTCGGCTGCACTGCGTTCTAGTCTACGTGAAGATCCGGACGTGGTTCTTATTGGCGAGATGCGTGATCTTGAAACCATTGCTGCGGCTATTACAATTGCTGAAACCGGGCATTTGGTATTTGCCACCTTGCATACCAACGGCGCCGCCCAAAGTGTCGACCGTATGATTGACGTTTTCCCACCTCACCAACAACCTCAAATTCGCGCCCAGTTGTCTAACATCTTAATGGCCATTTGTTCACAACGCTTATTGCCGGCAATCGGTGGTGGACGAGTCGCCGCTGCTGAAGTTTTGGTTGCTACCCCGGCAGTGCGAAACATTATTCGAGAAGGGAAAAGCCACCAACTGGAAGCCGTTATTCAAACAGGCGCCGAACATGGAATGCAATCTATGGATAAAACACTTGTCACCATGATCCATAACGGTACGATTAGCTATGATGAAGCTCGTATGGTGGCTGTTGATACCGAAGAGCTAGACAGACTGATGAGAGGCTAAATCTAAAACATGCTGAACTACAACTATACTGCACGCGATCCAGCGAGTGGGCAGAAGATAAAGGCCCAAGTTCAGGCAGATAATGAACAAGCCGCGGCAAAACTTATTCGCGCCCAAGGGCTGGCGCCAATTGAGATTACTCTAGAGGGTTTGGGGATTAGTGGGCCGCTAAAACGGTTTTCCGGCCGGATTAATACAAAAGCAAAAATTCTTTTCTCTAGACAGCTGGCAACGCTTATAAACGCTGGGTTACCTCTAATCCAAAGTTTGCGTAGTGTGGCCAGCCAAACCCAGAGCAAGCCGCTGAAGATAGTTATTAATCAGGTGATAAGTGATGTTGAAGGCGGCGCTGCACTTTCGGTGGCTTTAGGTAAACACCCGGAAGTCTTTAATCAAGTATATGTCAGCCTAATTGCAGCCGGTGAAACATCTGGTACGCTTGATGCTACGCTCGAGCGGCTAGCTAACCAACAGGAGAAAGATGCCGAGATTTTATCCAAAGTGCGTGGTGCAATGGTCTATCCAGTGATAGTGCTTGTAGTTATGACAGTGGTTATGAGCTTTATGGTTGTTAAGGTCTTGCCTCAAGTTGAGGTTCTATATAAGGGTTTGCCGGGGACTAGTCTGCCATTTATTACCAGGGCTTTACTTGGCTTGTCGCATGCCATTAGCAAATACTGGTACTTTGTTATCCTTGGGCTTATCCTTATGGTATTTTTCGGCACTCGATGGGCGAGAACGGGCGGTGGGAAGCGCGTGGTTGATGGGCTTAAGATGCATGCCTGGCCAATAGGTCCTTTGTTTATGAAAGTTTATATGGCTCGTTTTGCCCGAACTGGCACAACTCTAATTGCCAGTGGCGTGCCACTGATTCAGATGCTAGAAATTACTGGGGCAGCCATAGATAATTACTACATTGAATCAGCTCTAAAAAGTGCTATTGAAAAGGTCAAAGGCGGCAAATCATTATCAGATTCCTTAAAAGGTGACCCAAATTTTCTTGAACTAGTGCCGGACATGATGAAAATTGGTGAACAATCTGGAGCGATTGAACAAATGCTAGCAAAAATTGCCGATTATTATGAAAGAGAAGTTGATAATGAAATCAAAACCATCTCTACCATTATTGAACCTCTGTTAATGGTGGTTCTTGGTGTGTTCGCCTTTATCATTGTTGCTGCTGTTCTATTGCCAATCTACGGTTTGGCCGGAAAGAGCATTATTCACTAAGTCTGTGGAAAAGCAACATGCTTGTAAATCGGTCAAAATTAAAGAGTATGACCAGGCTTGCAATTTAATAATCAACGCAGTACTATCATGGCATAAGCATTATAATAAAAATGCACTAAAGGGGGGCATTAGAACATGCTGAATAAACTAAAAAATCGTAAAGAAGGCTTCACCATCATCGAAGTTCTAATCGTGCTAGCTATTGCTGGCTTGATTCTATTAATTGTATTCTTGGCTGTACCTGCTTTGCAGCGTAACTCACGTAACACACAGCGTAAGAATGATGTTGCTGCGTTACTTGGCGC
>DATIIF010000018.1:0-3823 GCA_035479935.1 Patescibacteria group bacterium | reverse complement strand
TAAATTTAACTAAATAATTCAGAAATTAGCGCAAGGCGGCCTCCGGGCCGTCTTTTTACTTGCGCTAATTCGAGGAGAAGTAATGAGTAATCAAGAAAAACTACAAATCGTCATGGGTGGTACCGAATGGGAAGAGGCGGCCCGCGAAATGCAAACCTGGGATTGGCAGGTTGATGCCCAGGTAGACCACTATGCCAGCATTCTAGTGGGTCGCGTTCTAGCAGGTAAATGCGCAGTAATGGATTTACGGGCTGGACTGACATGGGTCAATGCGCTCGACGCGGAAGCAGTCAAATTAGGCGTGGCTATTAATGTTAAAGACGTCGATGGAACGGAGGCACTAGCACGTCGAATTGCCCATCATGCTGGTCGTTCGGCGTTACGAGATATCGGAACAAGATTAAAACTCGAGGCCACCAGAGCCCGAAAAACAGTTAATGCAGGTTATCTGCTGTGACCTTGGTTGTTCTTGGCGGCCTTTAGTGTCGCCAAGAACGATCTAACAAGGTAATATAGGAGAAAGAACATGAGATCATCACAGTTATTTACTAAAACTAGTCGCTCACATCCAGCTGACGAAACCGCTAAAAACGCTCAGTTGCTAATTCAGGCTGGCTATATACACAAGGAAATGGCAGGGGTTTACGCCTATTTGCCACTGGGGCTGAAGGTTTTTGAGAACATCAAACGCATTGTTCAGGAGGAGATGGACGCACTGGGTGCTCACCAGATTGTCATGACTAGTTTGCAGCCCAAGGAACTCTGGGAAAGCACTGATCGCTGGGATGACAAAATGGTAGATATCTGGTTCAAGTCCAAACTAAAGAACGGTAGTGAAGTCGGTCTGGCTTGGTCGCACGAAGAGCCCATCACCAAAATGATGACGGAATACGTTTCAAGCTACCGTGATTTACCGTTTTATGTCTATCAATTCCAAAACAAGTTGCGCAACGAAATCCGGGCTAAGAGTGGCATTATGCGCACCCGTGAATTTGTCATGAAGGATATGTACTCTTACTCTAAAGACGACGCCGAGCACCAAGCGTTTTACGATAAGACTACCCAGGCTTACCACCGTGTTTTTGAGCGAGTTGGTTTGGGCAAAGACACATTCTTCACCTTCGCTAGCGGCGGAGCTTTCACGCAGTTTAGTCATGAATTCCAAACTGTCACTGAAGCCGGTGAAGATACAATCTACCTGAGCCGGGCAAAAAAGATTGCGATAAATGAAGAAGTTTATAATGACCGAGTTCTGGAGCAATTAGGCCTGAAAGCCAGCGAACTAGAAAAGGTCAAGGCAGCTGAGGTTGGCAACATCTTTAGCTTTGGTGGTACTAAGTCCGAACAACTAGGTCTGATGTACACCGATGAAAACGGCACCCCCCGTCCGGTAGTCCTAGGTTCTTACGGCATAGGTATCGGTCGGCTAATGGGTGTGGTCGTTGAACATTTTGCTGATGACAAAGGAATTGTTTGGCCGGAAAATATAGCCCCAGCCAAAGTCTATCTGGCACGGCTAGGGGATATACCACATGTGATATCAGCAGCCGATGAAGTCTATAACAGCTTGACTAAGGCAGGTATTGAGGTAATATACGATGACCGCGACGCACGGGCGGGCGAGAAATTCGCCGATGCTGATCTGATGGGCATACCCTACAGACTGGTAGTCAGCGACAAAACCGTTCAGGCCGGCAAACACGAACTTAAAAAACGCGGCCATGATCAAACCGAGCACCTAGACACCAAAAGTTTGATCAAAAATTTGGCAAACTAGGACTACATCGCTATAATCATCCGGAACAGATCTAAAGCCGGGTGAGGGTAAAGGAGCCAGACGGCTATGAAGAAATCATTTTTACTGACAAAAGACGGCATAACAGAGCTTAAGACTGAGCTAGATGGCTTATTGGCGCAGCGCACCCCAGTTGCTGAGCGCATCAAGACTGCCCGTGAGTTTGGCGATCTAGCTGAAAATGCTGAATACCAATCTGCCCGCCAAGACCAGGAAAAGCTAGAGGCACGCATCGGGGAGATTGAACATATCCTGCAGAACGTAGAAGTCATAGCTAAGCCTCGTGGTAAAAACCAGGTCCAGCTTGGCTCAACCGTTACTCTAAAAAATGGCTCTACTCAGAAATTCCAGGTTGTCGGCACTGTAGAGGCCGATCCATTAAATGGCAAGATCTCTGACGAGTCACCAATTGGCAAAGCACTCATAGGTAAAAAGGTCGGTGATAAGGTAGAAATTTCTACTGCTGCCGAGACTAATACCTACAAAATTGCCAGCATTGCCTAGCAGCTAAGAACAGACTGTTTTATACTAACTAGCAATGGCTACGCTAAAAGAACTGCGTGATGAACGGTTGCGCAAGCTTGAAGAGTTAAAAAAACTGGGAGTTAACCCTTATCCGGCCGTTTCTCATCGTACTCACCAAAACGCAAAAATTCACACCGACTTCACCAAACTAGAAGGCAAACAGGTCAGTGTGGTTGGCCGTATAACCTCAATCAGAAAATTCGGCAAGATAGCTTTCATTGTCATTAAAGATGAGAGTGACAGCCTGCAGCTACTCTGGCGACAGACAGATGGCAATAAAGTTGATCATGCCAATAGTGAACTAAGTCTAGAAGACATCAATCTTTTAGATAGTGGTGATTTTGTCGAGGCTACGGGCAAGGTGACTAAGACCAAAACTGGCGAACAATCTGTCGAGATTGAAGACTTGCGAATCCTAACCAAGTCCTTGCGCCCCACGCCAACCGCCCAAGAAGGCTTCACTAACAAAGAAGAGCGTTTGCGCCGCCGCTATGTGGACATGAGCGTCAATGACGACGTCCGGCAACGCTTTATTAGACGCAGTAAGTTCTGGCAAGCCACCCGTGAATTTCTGATGAAAGAGGGCTTTACAGAGATTAACATCCCAGTGCTGGAGCATACCACCGGTGGTGCTGATGCCAAGCCGTTCAAAACTCACATGGGTGCCATTGATCAAGATTTTTATTTGCGCATCAGCCATGAATTACCACTAAAACGTCTACTCGGCGCTGGTTTTGAGCGCGTTTTTGATATCGGGGCTCGTTTTAGGAACGAAAACTATAGTGATGAACATTTGCCAGAACATGTGGCTTTTGAAAGCTATGCTGCCTACCAGGACTACGAGCAAGCCATGGATATGTATGAACGCATGATGAAGCAAGTGGCTGAGACGACCTGGGGCAAACTTAAGTTCAAACTGGGTGATTTTGATGTCGATCTAAGCAAAAAGTGGCCAGTCGTGCGCTATCCGGACATAATGAAAGAGAAATTTGGTGTTGATGTATTTAAGCCGGACCTAAAACAACTCAAAGAAATTCTTGCTAAACACAAGGTAAAGCTAGATGGTGAAGTCAATGTTCTAAGAGCTATGGACAGCGTCTGGAAGATTCTTAGAAAAGAATCAGCTGGACCGTTTTGGTTGATTCATGAGCCGGTTGAGATATCGCCGCTAGCCAAACAAGATCCCAAAGATCCGCGAGTTAGCCAACGTTTCCACCCGGTTATTGCAGGCACTGAAATGGGCAATGGTTACTCAGAGCTCAATGATCCGCTGGATCAGCTTAAGCGCTTTATGGAACAAGAAAAGTTACGCGAAGCCGGCGATGAGGAAGCCCAAATGCTAGACATAGATTTTGTCGAGATGCTGGAATACGGCATGCCGCCAGCTACTGGCTGGAGTTACTCAGAACGTTTTTTCTGGGCATTTGAAGGTGTTACGGCCCGCGAGGGCGTGCCTTTCCCGCAATTGCGTCATGAGATAGACGAAGTCACCAAATCAATCTA
>DATIIF010000017.1:0-2136 GCA_035479935.1 Patescibacteria group bacterium | reverse complement strand
ACTATTTTGGATCCGGAAATTGTCGGTGACGAACATTACACAGTGGCCCGCGAAGTTCAACGAGTACTGCAGCGTTACAAGGATCTGCAAGACATTATCGCAATTTTGGGCATGGAAGAACTATCTGATGAAGATAAGCAGACTGTTGCCCGAGCTCGTCGTATCCAGCGCTTTTTGACCCAACCATTCTTTGTGGCGGAAGCCTTTATTGGCAAGCCAGGCAAGTACGTTCCCCTGGCAGATACTATTGCTGGATTCAAGGATATTCTCGAAGGTAAATATGATGAACATAGTGAATCAGACTTCTATATGAAAGGTGACATCAGCGAAG
The DNA here is from genome assembly GCA_035479935.1 of Patescibacteria group bacterium. Taxonomy (GTDB): domain Bacteria; phylum Patescibacteriota; class Saccharimonadia; order Saccharimonadales; family JACOTW01; genus DATIIF01. The sequence continues at coordinate 1,805 of DATIIF010000017.1, read as the reverse complement.
TTGCCGGTGGCAAAAAATAGCTCAGAGGCACTAAATTATGGTTAAATTTGAACTCGTAACTCTAGATGGAATAAAGTTTGGCGAAGACGTTTATGAAGTGGTTTTACCAACTCTAGACGGCCAAATTGGTGTATTGCCAGGCCATATGCCGCTTATTAGCGCCGCTACTCATGGCGTAGTCACAATTAGGCGTAGCGCTAAAGACCGAGACGACCAACGGGTCTTCTTTGGAATAAATGGCGGAGTGATTGAAGTTAAAGATAACGTTTTAAGGCTTTTGGTAGACGAGGCCGATCACGAAGATGAAATTAACGAAGCCGAAGCCCAAAAAGCTTTTGATTTGGCCCAAAAGATGAAGAGCGAAGCTAAAGACCAAGTTTCACTTGAACATGCTCAGAGTTTGGTTGATCGTTCGGCTGTGCGGCTGCAAGTTGCCGGGCTTAAGCGTCGCCACCGCCGCTAACTTACACGAGCTTCGCACCACACCTCTAGGAACAGATGAACAAGTAATCTGTCCTGATGTGTTCTTCAGCCATTTTGTATTTTTTCTTTCCAGTGCTCAGTCACAGTACCTTTTTGTACTGCTTCTTCCGCGCTTCAAGAAGAAAATACAAACTGACTTGAAGTGCGAAACTCGTGACTTATGCGCTGGCGGGCAGACCTAATTGAACTGGAATATTTTACCTTGTTTGCAAATTCTCCAAAAAGTATTATTCTTAGGTCATAAAATCTTAAGGAGGGTTTATGTTTGGAAGAGAAAAGATCGCCATTATTATTGGCGAATTCTTAGGGGTGGCGGTATTAACTAGTTCAATCCTGGCAATGACCGGTAGGACGGATTTTCCGTTTTTCTCGGCTATTGCAGCGGGTTTGGCTATGGGTCTAATGACGATTTTACTTGCCCCACATTCCGGCGGGCATATTAATCCAGCGGTCACTATTGGGCTCTGGACACTTAAGAAGGTTGAAACAACTGTGGCAGTTGTCATGATAGCTGCACAAATGCTTGGTGGCTTAGCTGCATGGCGTTTGAACGAGTATTTTCTTAATACTAAATTAAGCGATACCGCCGGAAAAACCTTTAACTGGCGGGTTTTTGTAGCAGAAGCTGTTGGCACATTCGTGTTTACATGGGGTGTAGCCGCCGCTGTTAGTCGAAAATACGAGGCTGGTATGAAAGCGGTTGTCGTAGGTGGCTCTTTGCTACTTGGCATACTTGTCGCTTCATTTGCTAGCAATGGCATACTGAACCCAGCTGTAGCCGCAGGCGTTCGTTCTTGGAGCTGGGCTTACGCTACGGCACCAATAGTTGGTTCAATAGTAGGCATGAATCTATACACTATGGTGTTTGAAGCTGCGCCTGCTAAGTCAAAAAACCGTGGTTCTCGCAAGAAATAAAAAAGTCGTAAACTTTATTAAAAGGGCGCCACGTGGGCGCTCTTTTAAATTTTGTCGTTAATTAAATCGTCCTCAAAGCTAATTACCCCCCTAAAATCCGGGCTATAGACGGTTGTGTCAGGAAAATTAACTTGGTTTATCTTTTGCCAAACGGCTTGAATTAAATTTTGTAAACGATTGCGTTCTTTACTATCGGCGTCAAGTGTAAGTTCATAATAAATGTCGCGGCGGCTAGGCTCGACAAAAGCAATCTTTAGCTCCATTGAGTTTACGTCTGTAAATTCAGGCGAAAGTTTAAATAATAGCTCATAAAATAGCAGCTGCTGGCGGAAACGATAGAGTTTGTGTTTGTAATAATCTTCAGTGACCCGCCAAGAATTTAAGGCCCGCCCAGTCTTAAAATCTGT
>DATIIF010000016.1:0-4210 GCA_035479935.1 Patescibacteria group bacterium | reverse complement strand
TGGAAATGTTAGTGTTTTTTTGCTAATATAATGCAGGCAACTCTTATCTGTTGTATATCTGTTAATTCCACACAGAACAGAGGTGCCAAGGGGTGAAACCCTTTAGATAGATCCGCTAGAGGCGGAACAGGAGTAGTTATTCGTACAATTACTGAGTCGCTGAATCAGCGAACAGGCGCTGCTAAGAGTTACCAGCGAGTATTCCGCAAGACTTATAAGAAGTCGCGTCGCCGGGTTGTTCGCTATGGCTTGCTTATTGCCAATGTTATTTTGCTATTGGCAGTAGTTGGTTTTGTATTAAAAAATCCTAGCTCGGGCGAGAGTGTTCGTCAGAGTTCTCTTGTAGGCACCCAAGCTAACGTCACCAACCCTCTAGACCAAGTCTCGTCTGCAGATATAGCCTTGCATGTTTCGCGTCTGACTAACCTTTTTGAAACACCTTCTGTGACCGAACAAGCTGATTCTGTAAATGCCAGGTTGGCTTTTGCGCCTTCTGAAGAGCAGGTGATTTCTAAGCCGCAAGTTGTAGCCACGGCCTTAAAATCTAAAAAAGATATTCAACTTTATAAAACTTTAGATGGTGATAGCGTTAGCAGTCTAGCCGCTAAATTTGGCGTGACTTCCGACAGTATCAAATGGTCTAATAGCCTTACTAGCAATAACTTAACCGCGGGCAGAGAGCTATTCATCCCTCCCGTTAATGGTCTGGTATACACTGTAAAAAACGGTGATACCCCAGACAGCTTGGCTCGTAAATATAGCTCCAATAAAGACGCCATCATAGCAATTAACGACGCCTATGCTGAGCTTGGTGGTTTGATAGTTGGAGACAGAATTGTCATACCGGATGGCAGTGTCACACCCGCACGAACGGCTAGGTATAGTTACTATGGTTTCGCATTTGGTTCGTCTGCTATTTATGGCTATAACGGTTATGCCTATGGATTCTGTACATGGTACGTAGCTTCTAAAATAGCAGTTCCAGCTAACTGGGGTAATGCTAATACGTGGGATAACGCCGCAAGGATTAGTGGCTGGACTGTAAGCACAACACCGGTTGTTGGCGCCATTGCACAGACTGATGCTGGCTACGCCGGGCACGTGGCTATTGTCGAGGCAGTATCATCAGACGGCAGCCAGATTAAGTATTCGGATATGAACGGCTTAGCTGGATGGGGCCGTGTGGGATACAGCGACTGGACTCCAACTTCTCACTTCCAACACTATATTTATCATTAACAGAGATCTGCCTGACACTGGACTCAAGTCTTAGGAGTAGGTACTCTATAGATATGTTTGTGGATAAAGCAGAAGTAAGAGTTAAGGCTGGCAATGGTGGCGATGGCCGGGTTAGCTTTAGGCAGGAAAAATTTGTCGATAGGGGCGGGCCAGACGGCGGAGACGGCGGCAAGGGCGGAGACGTATTATTTGTGGCCAGCCGGAATCAAAATACACTGGCCAATTTTCGCTATCAGAAGGAATTAAATGCAGAACCTGGCAAACCTGGCGATAAGCGTAAAAAACACGGTAAAAGTGGCATAAACCTGGTAGTTCTGGTGCCAGTAGGGACAACGGTTTTTAGCGCAGAGGGTAAATTATTGGCCGATTTAACCCATGATAACCAGGAAGTAATCTTAGCTAAGGGCGGGCCTGGTGGGTTTGGGAATGCTCACTTTATTTCTTCTACCCGCCAAGCGCCAAAAGTAGCCGAAAAAGGAGAGAAGGGCGAAGAATTCCAAGCCATTTTAGAACTAAAAATGATAGCTGACGTTGGTTTAGTAGGTCTACCAAATGCTGGGAAATCTACGCTCTTGTCAACCCTCAGCAATGCACGCCCGGAGATAGCCGATTACCCCTTCACTACCCTAACTCCCAATTTAGGAGTGGTTGATATAGACAAAAAAACTAGCCTGCTATTTGCCGATATTCCGGGTTTAATTGAGGGTGCCAGCCAGGGCAAAGGTCTGGGTGACGAATTCTTGCGCCATGTTGAGCGTACAGTTGTTCTTCTGCATCTGGTAGATATTTACAATGATGACATCGCTACCGCCTATAAAACCATCCAGGCCGAGCTCAAGGCCTACAAGATAGACCTAACAAAACGTCCCCAGCTTGTAGCCCTAAATAAGATTGATGGTTTTAGCCAGGACATGATAGACGACAAATTGTCGGAATTAAGAGCGATTTTGCCAGCTAAAACGCCCTTGTTTGCGATATCCGCCAAAAGCCGGGCAGGCGTAGATAAATTACTATTTGAGATAAAACGTCAAAGCGAACTGGCTCATAAGAAGTCTGTCAAAAAAGAATCTAAAAAGAGCTTGCCTGTCCTTACGCTAGATGATGATTTAGCCTGGCAAATCAAAAAAACAAAGGACGGCTTCGTAATAAGCGGTAAAAGAATTGAAAAGTTTGCCAACCGGACTGATTTTAGCAATCCACACGGTGTTGAGCGCTTGCGCGATATCATGCGAAAAATGGGCATCACTCATGAGCTTATTCGCCAGAATATTGCAGTAGGTAACAAAATTATCATAGGTAATAATTCTTTTGAGTACTAAAAGTTTTTATTTTTATGACCTAGAAACAACTGGGTTTAGCCCTAGGTCTGCCCGGATTATGCAGTTTGGCGGCCAAAGAACAGATATGCAATTTAAGCCAATTGGCCAACCGCACAATTATTTAATAAAAATTACAGAAGATGTTCTACCCGAGCCGGACGCTGTACTAGTTACAGGCATTACTCCTCAAAAAACTTTGAGTGAAGGTATAACCGAAGCGGAGTTTTTAAAGATCTTTCATTCTGAAATAGCTACCCCGGACACAATTTTTGTTGGTTTTAATAATGTCCGTTTTGATGATGAATTTATGCGCTTTTTGCATTACCGTAATTTCTATGACCCATACGAGTGGCAATGGCGAGACAATCGCAGCCGCTTTGATTTGCTTGACCCGGTGCGTATGACTCGTGCGCTGAGACCCAAAGGCATTAAGTGGCCGTTCGCTAGTGATGGTTCACCATCCAACCAACTTGGGCTTTTGACTTCAGTAAATAAACTTGACCACCAAGACGCTCACGATGCGCTGAGCGATGTGATGGCCACAATCTCGCTAGCCAGGTTAATTTACTCTAAGCAAGCCAAACTCTTTGATTATTTATTAACCCTGCGTGACAAGCGAAAGGTTTCGTCACTTGTGGGTAGTGGCAAGCCCTTTGTCTACACCTCTGGCAAATATCCATCAGAATACGAAAAAACCACCGTCGTATCTGTAATAACTGATAATCCTAAACGTCAGGGTGTATTAGTCTATGATTTGCGCTATGACCCGTCAGACTACACCAAGCTTTCGGTAGCTGAAATAGTTGAAGCCTGGCAACGACGGTATGATGACCCGGGCCTTAGACTGCCTGTCAAAACGTTGCAATTTAATCGTTGTCCGGCCCTTGCCCCTTTGTCGGTTTTGGATAAAGACAGCCAAAGCCGTCTTAGTCTTGACCTGAGTGTTATCAACGCCAATCACAAAAAATTAAAAGCTGATAAAAAATTTGCAGATACTTTGCTAAAAGCATTAGAAATAATGGATAAATCCATGCAAGCTCGTTTGCTGGAGGATCAGATAGACGTTGACAAGCGGCTGTACGAAGGATTTTTTGACCGTGAAGATCAAACTAAAATGAGCTTAATTAGGGCCGCTGATGGCGGTGAACTGTCAAATCTGGACATTACGTTTAAAGATGACCGGTTGCGGGCTTTATTACCTCTGTACAAAGCCAGGAACTATCCCAAATATCTGACCGATGAGGATAGACTTGTTTGGGAGCGCTTCCGTGAGCGCAAACTAATGGGCGGCAAAAACGAAGGTCGCCTTAGCCGTTATTTTAAACGCATCGCCGAACTCGAAGTCCGACCAGATTTGAGCGACCGTGCTCGTTACATATTGGAAGAGCTTAAGTTTTACGGGCAAAGTGTTGCTCCAACAGATTTGGAATAAGACGTAATGTCATCTACCATGGCTTTATGACAAAAAAGGTATTTAGTAGTGATCTCGAAGACTGGCTAAACAGCGATACCAAAAAGACATTTGATTCGTTTAACGAAGTTTTTGCCGAGGGCAGTTTCGCAGTTTTTATAATACTGCTTCTAGCTATTCCTGCCTTGCCATTGCCAACCGGCGGAATTAGTCACGTATTTGAAATTATTGCTATGCTTTT
>DATIIF010000015.1:0-7483 GCA_035479935.1 Patescibacteria group bacterium | reverse complement strand
GGATAGTGCCCGCAGTTATCACAAAATAATTCTAGCGATTTTTCTTCTACCATCTCGGCGTACGGGTCAAAGTCTTCTGTCATATTTAACACTTTACACTAGTGCCGCAAGTCTTGCAGTGCGACAAAAAATCTTTAGGACTTTTAGCTGGCGGTCGCTTGTTCCAGTGGCCCTTTGGACACTTGAAAGCAAGTGGCCCAAATCTATCCTCACCGGATCTACTACTAAAAATTGATATAAACACGTCTTCAGATGATGCATTAAGTATCGATTCCTTGCTAAATAGTATTTCAATGACACCTCCGCAACCAACAATTACCTTGCCCGCAGTGGCAAATTCGTTAAATGCCTGTTTAACTTGCTGTTCAATATAAGCATATCTGCTTTGTGTATACTGAGAATCTTGCATAAAAAGGCTGACCTCACCGTCAATCCGTTTTTTAAACAGAGCCCATACACCATAAATATGTTCTTTTGTTACTTTTTCCAATTCAAAACGAGAACGAGAAATATATGTAGAGGCAATTCTTTCTAAGCCATTTAGGAAATACTCGATCAAATCTTTTTGGGAGCGAATAATACTCCAGCCATTCTCACCAATTTCAGCTTCTTTACGTCCAGCGTAAAATGGGCCACTGTATTTTTTGTTCATTACCATGTCATATGCATGCGTTAGAGCATCTAGATTAATTTTTGTGTCACTTTCAAAAGCCGAGAGAGCAGCATCAAAGGCATCTTCGTCGCTACGATCAACGGTTTGCGACTCAAGAACAACACTCCCATCTTCTAAACAAACCGCTCTATACAAAAAGCCCATTTCTCTTTCGACTTCAAAACCACGACTTCTTATAAAATCTTTGCCATATAGTTCGGCTTGTTGATTCGGGAATGGTGAGCCCCAAACAACTTGTTCGCCGGGCTTAAGCTGAACCATTTGGTAGCCCTTTTGCAAATCTCCTGCTGCACGGTCGGCTAAAAATTGGAGTCGTGGATCGGTCTGTGCTTCCTTCTCCGCCACTTTCATTCCGGTTAAGAGAGCGCCTACATAAGGCCTCCATTGGCCTCTATCAAAATAAACTAGATCTTCACCTTGGCGTTTTAGCACAAAAGTTGTACGCGCCGCACGATCTATGCCTTCGGCTAGGTAGCTCAGCTCTTCGTCATAAACCCGGTTTCTCGTTTCTGGTAAGACATAGCCAGACCTTTGTATGTCAAACATCATCATGTCGACACTGGCAAGCGGATCAAAACTCCTGAGTTTCTCAGGACTACGAAGTTGTTCTGTTTTTCCCAAATTTTCTTGAGACATTTAAAAACCTGCTTTATGATTTCGGGCTCCAAAAGCAGGTTTATAGTCAGGCTATAATCGCTCCTGCTCGGGAGGCTTGGGCAGCTGTATCGGACTTTAACCGTTGCGGCACAGTGTGGGAATTTCGCCCACTTCCAGCTTTGTAATTATTAAAGTATTAGTAGTATACGCCACGTGGTCAACACTATATGTAGTGGTTTTTACAAATTACCGAACAGTAATTAGCGCCAGCACAATAATTGCTAGAGCGATGCGATAGTAGGCAAAAACCGCCAATGTATGCTTTGCCAAATATTTCAATAAAAATCTAATAGCAAACAAGCCGCTAATAAAAGCCGTAACAACTCCAGCCGTAAATAATACCGACTCGGATTGGATTAAGTTCAAAGAATCATTACTTATTAATACTTTGCCTATGGCGCCGGCAGTAATTGGGATACCAAGCAAAAATGAGAATCTGGTAGCCGCTACCCTGTCCATACCTAAGAAAAGCCCGGTAGTTATTGTGCTGCCCGAGCGTGAAATACCAGGCACAACTGCTGCCGCCTGGGCTAGGCCTATAGTCAAAGCTTGATTTGTGGTTACGTTTTCTAGGTCTGTCTTATGTTTATAACGCTTGGCAAAATTTTCAGCTGCCAGCATGACAAGCGCCACAGCCAGCAAATTAATCGAGACTAGTTTCACAGACCGAAAGGCCGACTCAGCGGCATTTTCCAGTACTACACCGATAATCATAGCCGGTACAGTCGCCGCCACCAACAACCAGGCTAAACGTTTTTTATCATTTTTGCCAAAAAGGCCAAGAACCAGGTTTACTAAATCTTTGTAAAAGAAAATTAGAAGGGCCAAAAGTGTACCAATATGCAGTGCCACATCAAATGCTAAGCCATTGTTTTCAATCCCCATTAAATGATGCATTAATATCAAATGCCCAGAACTAGATACCGGGATAAATTCCGTTAGCCCTTGGGTTAGACCCAGAATAATTGCTTGAATCACACTCATTTTTGGTAAATATCTCTCTTAATAAAAACGACCCCGGCAAAAGTTAACAGTGTAACAGTAACTGCCAACATAACCAAAACGTTGCTGCCTTTTAGGCCATGGAGTGTAATTGCCGGATTGTTGTAATAGTGAAATGGTGAAAATTTGTCGACTGTTCTTAGGCCGGAAACGTTTGGCGTAAATGAAGTTATTAAATAGCTGACAAATGTAAATAAGCCCGTCACGCTGCCTGCTAGGCCACGCTTGCCAGTAATCGCTCCAAGTGCAAACCCAATACTGCCAAACAATATTACCAGTAACCAGGCGCCAATTACTGCCTGGACCAGTCTAAGTAAGCCCATGTGTTCATGAATTAAGACTAGGCCGATCAAGATTCCCAAAATAGCCGCACTGCAAATAACCAGGCTAATAACAAAACCAGCCAGTAATTTTTCTGTGTAAATTCTAAGTCTTGAGACAGGTTGAGCTAAAAGTGTTTGAAGTGTGCCATCGCCCTCATCGCCTGCCAATAAACTGGTGAATAATATTATTCCCATGATTAATGTTAGTAGCGGGATGCGTAAAGCGAAAACTTGTTGCGATATATATCCTGGAACAGTTTTCAGGCTGGCGGTATCACCAATTAAATTCTGGAAAGATTTAGGTAAATTCTTGAGTGCATCCGCAAAGTCGGTAAATGAATGATAAAAGCCCATCATAAGTAGGCACATAGCAATCACGCCTATACTCCAAAAAACAATTGTCCAGCGTTTTTCATGAATAGTTTTGAGAAAAATATTGTTAAACACTATCTTCTCCTTTGCTCTTGTAATACTCCATAAAGATAGTCTCAAGGTCGGTCTCCTGGATTGATAAGTCGCTAACTTTGTGGACGGTTAAGAGTTTTAATAATGGCTCGATAGAACCGCCGTAAGTAAAATCTAATACCTGCCCGCGAACAGCCAAAATCTTAACACCATCTAATTTCTCCAGAGCAGATTGTAAACCTTTATCTTTGCTGATGACATGTACATGTTTTGGTGATTTGTTTGCCATATCTTTTAGACTCTCAACCGAAAATATCTGGCCATCTCGAATAAAGGCAACCTTGTCGCAGACTTCCTGGACTTCGCTCAGTAAGTGCGAGGAAATAAACACGGTCTTACCTGCCCTTTTGTGTTCCAAGATAATCGAATTGAATTTAGCCTGAATTAATGGGTCGAGGCCGCTAGTTGGTTCATCAAAAATAAGCAATTCTGGGTCATGCATTAGCGCCGAAATCAAACCAAGTTTTTGTCGATTGCCACGAGACAAGGTTTTTATTTTGCGATTTAAACTGCTATCGAGATTATGTGCCAGTTTTTTAATTCTGGCCTGGTCTACACCGCCACGCAGATTTGCAAAGTACTCAAGTTGTTGTTGACCCGTCAGATTTTCGTCCAGTGAAAAATCTCCGGCCAAGAAACCGATTCTTTTTCTTATTTCAACACTGTCCCGAGTGCTATCCAAGCCGAAAATATTGATTTGTCCATTAGTAGGACGAATAAGATCAACCAGCATGCTGATAGTAGTGGTCTTGCCGGCGCCGTTTGGCCCAATAAAACCAAAAACCAGGCCCTTTTCAACTTCAAGGTTGATGTCTTGCACGCCTATTATCGAGCCGTACTTTTTGGTAACGCCAGTGAGTTTGATGACAGCGGGCATACTATAATTGTACCTTGGACTTTAGAATTGTGAGCCTTGGTATAAAACTTTGGGCGGCGCCGTCCAGACCTAAAACCTTTAACGCCCCAATAAGTACGTAAAGTTCGTCCAATTTTTTCTGCTCTAGCTTACCAGAATTTTCTAAATCATTAATAAAATATTCGACTCTCTCAACTAACCACTTTTCTTCGGTTGGCTTAATCTCATTACTTTTTAGTTTAGGCCCGCTAGCAAGTGGATCTTCGGTTTTTATTATTTCCAACGATCTAGCAGAATGGTCGCGCTTTCTAAGATGCCCTCGCTTTATGAGGCTATTCACGTGCAGAGCTACGGTTGCTACCGAGTTGTAGTTTAGTGCACTCATAATTTCCCGGTAGCTCGGGCTGTAGCCGCGCTCAGCAATAAAATTCTCAATGTAGGTCAGAAGCTCTTTTTGTTTTTTAGTTGGTCGTATTGTCTTTGTAGTGTCTTCCATACCTAATTTTTCCTACGAACTATGAAATTTTTCTGGGAATACCCAAAAGCGGTACCAAAAATAATTCCAGAAAGTAAAGAAACCAGCTGACACAAACTGGCCAATATAAGGCGTAATACCAGCCCGCTTGAGCGTATAAACAATAAGATAATCCAGTACGAAGTTAACTAAGGTTATAGCTACGTAACGGCTGGTAACTTCTGTTTCGTGCTTTTTGAGCGCGGGATTTTTAAATACCCAGAATCTCTGCAAAAGGTAGTTAACCGTCCAGCCAAAAAGCGTAGCAATAGACTTAGCCCAGAAAAAACTGCCATGGAGTAACTTGTCGACGACAAAGAACATCCCATAACCGGACCAAAAATAAGCCCCGCCGCTAACTAGGTATTCGGTAATTCTGGTTGCTTCACGTTTCTGTTTTTTATGAAGTTTGAACATGTTTTCGCTTTTCGTTCAGTATATCAGAGTTTTTGACGCTGGCGGCCATTGCTATGCCGGCCAGGTCCCACCACAAAAGGCTTAGCGTGTCGTCTGTCCACGCATGTGAAAGTAGATTAATAAACGTTATTCCCGCTAACGTTGCCAGCAATAATTTAGCCAGATTATCGTCTCGTAACTTCCATAGTGTTTTCGCAATCAAAAAATTTATACCTAGGAATAAAGTGAGTCCCACCAGCCCAACTTCTTGCCCTATTTGTAAATAATAATTCTCTGCGATGCGTGCCGGTTGGTTGTTACGAATCGACGCTGGCCCGGCAGTACCTGGCCCACGCCCCAGCGGCTCACGGAAAACTTCCCGCGAGCTAGTTTCCAGTGCGGCTACGCGATCTTCATTTGAACTATCAATTGAAGTCGACTGATTGTCAGTATGGAAAAACGTGTTTTGGATAGTCCTATTATTCCTAAATGACAAGGTGCCAGCCGTAATAAGTACGAAAATCACGCCTACGATAATTGCCACTTGTTTTAGGCGCGTCTTACTTATTGACCAATACATGAATAGGCCTGCCGCTATAAGCAGTCCTAACCAAGAGCTGCGGGAATAAGAAAAAAATAAAACTAAAAGTGAACCGAATAGAGCTAAATATCTAAAAGCTGGTTTTTTGTGTAAGCCAAAAAATAAGGCCGGAATAATTAAGACTAAGTACGAACCAAGTGGGTTAGCCCCGCGCAAGGTTGATTGCACTCTTTGGTAACTAAGCTTATTGTCAACTGTCTGATAGGCCGGGATTGTTTTTGGGCCATAGCCAAAGTGTCTCAAAAAATCATACGGCAAGACAAACCGCTGCAGTAATCCAAAAATAATCACGACACCGGCAGGGAGTAATAGAATTTTTTGCCAGTATTTTTTTAAAAAGCTGCTTTTGACCGACACCACCAGCACAATCGTGAAAAAGCCTAAAAATCGCAGGTTTATAAGCCACGAATAAATAAGAGCACTGTTATTAACCCGGCCAGTCTTTAATGCCCAAATACCCAAGGCAAAATGCAAGAGTACATAAACAATAATTAACCGCGGTAACCAATCTTTTTTTAACCAAGTGCGTATTTTTTTATCTTGTACTGCTAAGTAACCTGAGGGGAAAGCTAGGCCAAAAATAATTAGCTCTTTCCAAATACGCCAGCCGTCCAAATGCCCGAAATTTGACCCCAGCCAAGTTGTGATTAAAGCATGGAAAGGCAGAAGCGCCATCACCCCAGCAATAATCCATGATAGTTTTTGAGCAAGTCTGCGGTTATTCATAGTGATACAATCTAGTATAGATGAAAAGCAACGCCTCGCTGCTATATAGCCTGTTACTTGTGGTGGGTGATTTTTTAGCTCTGGTCCTAGCATTTGTCGGCGCATATATATTGCGTGTTACATTTGGGCTTAGTTTTGGTCAAACTGCGGTGGCTGTCCCAATCCACGCCAGGACGTACCTGAGTATTTTCTTATTACTTGCACCTTTCTGGATCATTATTTTTGGCATGCTTGGCCTTTATAGCAGCTCGATTTATGAAAAACGTTTCGCTGAAGCTGGAAGGTTGTTTATGGGCTCTTTCATAGGACTTCTTTTTGTGCTTGGGTACGCCTACGTTGTTAATAGGCCGGTTTTCCCAGCCAAGTTAGTGCCATTCTACGGTTTTGTTCTAGCATTTGGGTTTTTGTTAATTTTTAGAAATTTGCTTAGATGGGCTCGGGGTATACTTTTCTCATACGATATTGGAATTACAAATTTGTTAGTAGTTGGCAATACAAAAATCAGCGAGGAAATAGTCAGTTCGCTTTGGAACAGTAAAAATTCCGGGTACCGGATTGTTGGCGTGGTGGGGTCAAAGAATATACCTGAAGGTATCGATGTCAGACAGTTTGAGACTTTTGAAGACGCTATTCACAAGCTTCGAGCTAGTAAGATTCAATCCATTGTACAAACCGAGCTTTTTACTAGCAGCGATAAAAATAACGAGGTCTTAACTTTTGCCCAAGAGCATCATATTGCTTATCGTTTCGTGCCCGGTAATAGCGAGTTGTTCGTCGGCAACCTTCAGGTAGAACTATTCCGACAATCGGTACCAGTTGTAGCTGTTCATCAAACTGCACTAATTGGTTGGGGTCGAGTTGTAAAACGACTATTTGATCTCATTGCTGGAAGTCTTTTATTAATACCTAGTATACCGCTGATGTTACTTATAATATTGGCAGAACTCATCATGGGCGGTGACGTATTCTTTCGTCAAACTAGGTTGACACGCTTCAATAATAAATTCCGGGTCTTCAAATTCCGCACCCTTAAGAAGGCCTACAACGGTCTTTCGCCAGAAGAAGGCTTTCGCAAAATGGGTCAACCGGAGCTTATTCAGGAATTTCGTAGTAATGGTGATTTTTTGGCTCATGATCCACGGCTAACCAATTTAGGCAGGTTCCTGCGCAAAACTAGTCTCGACGAATTGCCTCAACTATTTAATGTCGTAAAAGGCGATTTAAGCTTAGTAGGTCCACGAGCATTGGTACCTGACGAGTTGGAGCTCTA
>DATIIF010000014.1:0-7355 GCA_035479935.1 Patescibacteria group bacterium | reverse complement strand
CCTTATCGTAACGATCTTTATTTCAAGTATTTCAAGAATGAAGTAGCCCCCAATCTAATACCAAACCAGATTGAATATGTTGGCACCATTACCGGCAAAAGAAAACAGCGGCTTTTTAACAAAGCAAAAGCGCTTTTATTCCCAATAGACTGGGAAGAGCCGTTTGGAATGGCTGTAATTGAAGCATTGGCCTGTGGAACCCCAGTTGTAGCATATCGTCGGGGCGCCATGCCAGAGATAATTGAGCACGGTGTTAATGGTTTTTTGGCAGATAATTACAGAGAATTTAAACGTTATGCCAGGCAAGTAAGTGATATTGACCCTGAGGCTTGCCGCAGAACCGTTGAGCAAAAGTTCTCCGCCGACAAACTGGCAGAGAATTATACTAATCTATATCGTAAAATTATTGCCTAAACAAAAAAATAAAAGCCCGGGTTCCAGCGTTAGCTAATTTGATTGTTACTAATCTGTTCGTTATAATTTCTCCATCGTAGCGACGCTAATTATCCGGGGTGGCGCAGCGGTAGCGCAGGTGACTGTTAATCACTTGGTCGCCGGTTCGAATCCGGCCCCCGGAGCCATAGCAAAGCAGTCCTCTTTTTGAGGGCTGTTTTGCTATTTCTGAGCTGGAGACGAACCGGATTGCTGCGTAGCAGCCGGTTCGGTGGAGCGAGAACACGCGCAGATGCTAGCATCGAGCATGTTCGAGCGGAAAAGTGTTTTTGGCATAGCCAAAAATGTGCGCTATCCGGCCCCCGGAGCCAAGCATAAGCACTTTGGTACAAGTTATTTTTTGCTATTATGTGCTTATGGATGATCATGAAACATCTTTAATGGAACCAATGCCAGAAGTACCCGGCCCAAATCCATTTCCTACCGGGAGTAGGGTTGAAACAAGTGCTGAGATTTATGCTGCTGGGGCTCCACCCATCGAAGCTAACTCACGCATAGTCCAAGAAGTAATGAGACTACGTGCCGCCAAATTTAATATAGTGCCTAGCAGACCCGCCCCAATGAATCACGAACCTAGCCCGCGATTACAAAAAGCTCTAGAAACAATCATGCCTAAAATTGAAAAGCTTAAATCTCCAGGCACGCAGGAACATTTGCCTGACAGTAACGATTAAATTTTCTAAGTTCGCTCACTAGCGAGAACCATTCGCCGTGTTGCTAGGGGCTTTGCGGTCTAGCCCAGATGTGGCATACTTAAGTCCGTAGGCTTAAGCACAATGAAAAAAACAACTCACTTATGGCACTATTATGTTTTTGTTTTTTTTATTTGGGTTATATATGGATTTTTTACTATCGCCGCGCCACGGGTGCAAAGTTCGCAGCAGGTAACTTTGGGCCCTATTGCCATCTTTATCTTGAGCGCCACATTAATCATTCCTTACATGTTAACTTGGCTAATCGCTATTATCGGTTGGTACTACTTCAACAGATTCGCGTCAGATACTGAACAGAAACATACATCCAACTATCAAGCCTTTCGTATGATTTCTAGGGGACTCGGGCTGTTGATTTTCGATTTGATTGGTATACCAATGATCAGCTCTGTTCGCACCTATTGGGCAGCCCACAAGGCTTTTGCAGTTGACTTAACAGTCTTCAGTAACTACTTCCATATTTTTATCCCCCTGTTGGCTTTTGGATTTCTGTTCGCCGGGTCGCATAAATTAGTCCGGAGCAGCCGCTATGCCATTGCCCTTCGAAGCAAGATGTTTCCAACTTTTGCAGCGAGCTTGCTTTTTATTTCGCTTTTTACGATTGCCGTATTTGTTAATACTTCAAGGCAAGTGGCACCTGGACCGGGGACCTACGCCTCGTATTACGTATCAGACCCCATGATTGTACTAACTATAATCATACCGCTCGGCATCAGCTGGGTATTGGGCCTTCAGGCCGCCCTAAACACCGAGCAATACGTTCACGCCTTAGCGCAGCCCAAGTGGCGGAAAGCTATAAACCACTTCTTCCATGGGCTCCTTGCCATCGTGAGCAGTTCGATCATATTGCAGGCCATCACGGCCTTTGGTTCCGAGCAGCTACAACAAGTTGGTCTTGCTCTGATACTGGTGGTCATATATCTGTTTATCATCGTTCAAGCCATCGGCTATTTGTTTATTAGAGCCAGCGCTAAGCAATTGCACCATCTAATAAAAATCGGGGCGCCACGTGAGATTGATTGAAAAAATCATTTTGCTCCTGCTGGGTGTCTCTTTGCTGCCACTAATGATAGTCGGCAGCCTGCTTTACTTCGGCGTCAGAACAACCACAGAGCACCAAATCACGCAACAGCTAAACGCCGTCGTAACCATACAAAAAAACCGGCTAGACGACATACGCGCCCAAAATCTCACGCGTCTGACTGATTTTGCCAGTAGCCAAGGGCGACGAACACTTTTAGAAACTTATAATCAGACTAAGAGCAAGGATGTCCAAGCCAGAATTACTACTATTTTAAATGATGCAAAAAAGCAAGGGTCTGGTATTCGCAGTATAACCATTATGGACACCACCGGCCATGTGGTAGCCTCAACCGAGAAAGAAAGCGTTGTCTCGTCCCAAGTCGCGAATGACTTGTTCAGGCTAGGTATAGACCAAAACTCCACAAGGCTTGCGACAAGTGCGGATAACCAAGAAACAATATTCTACATAAGCGGCCCGCTAGAGCTGGGAGCCAAAAAGATAGGGGTAATTGGCATTGAGATGAGTGCCGATGAGTTGAACAAAGTGTTGGCAGATCGCACAGGCCTAGGTAAGACAGGGGAGATCATTTTGGCCCAAAGACTGGAAAACGGATCATTAACCTATGCCACACCGCTCCGGTTTGATAGCCATGCCGCCAATCATGTCATAAGTAGTGACGACCGGCCCTTGCAGGAAGCTTTAGCAGGTAAAGAGGGCGTATTTTCTGATGTCAAAGATTACCACGGCAAAGACACTTTCGCGGTAACCAAGTATATAAAAGATGGCGATTGGGGGCTGGAGGCCAAAATAGATCGTAACGAAGCACTGGTGCCTCTCACCGGTTTACGCAGCCAATTCTTACTGCTAGCCTTCATAAACTCCGTACTGGTAGTATTCGCTTCAATCGCTATTGCCCGCTTCGTAACGCAACCAATCCTTGATATTGACGAAGTTGCCGAACAAACAAGTAGGGGCACGCTAAAGAAGCGTGTAGCTAATAAATCAAATGATGAAATTGGTAATCTGGCCGGTACTTTCAATAGCATGCTCGATAACTTAGAAGAACTTGATAAGGCCAAAAGCGACTTTGTGTCCTTAGCCTCTCACCAATTACGCACACCATTAACTGCTATAAAATGGATGTCAGAAGAATTATTACTACCCGAAGCATCACTTGGTGAAGACCGTAAAGAGCACTACATACATCAAATTCATGCCACAAACGAGCGACTAATTAGGCTGGTAAACGAGCTGCTTGAAACATCTAGGATCGGCTTTGGTACTTTAACGTCTAAGCCAGAAGATGTTCACGTAGATGAGGTCTTGAAGCTAGTCCTTCGCGATATTGCTCCAGAGATTGTCAACAGTGGCGTTAAGGTTAGAACAGACATCGGTAAAAACTTATCTGCCACCTATATTGACCGCACCTGGCTACAGGTAATCCTGCAGAACATAGTGTCGAACGCCTTGAAATATAGCAAGTATGGGCAAGCTATAAGCATTGCAATTGATGGCACAAAAGATGAAATCATGATTGAAGTTAAAGATAGTGGTGTAGGTATTCCACTTGCCCAACAAAAGAAAATATTTACTAAGTTATTCCGTGCC
The DNA here is from genome assembly GCA_035479935.1 of Patescibacteria group bacterium. GTDB lineage: Bacteria > Patescibacteriota > Saccharimonadia > Saccharimonadales > JACOTW01 > DATIIF01. Next base: position 3,557 of record DATIIF010000014.1, on the reverse strand, counting down.
GATAATGCCAGACAGCAAGTGGGGGATGGTTCAGGGCTTGGCCTGTATATTACTAAAGCCCTGGTTGAACAAGCAGGTGGTAAAATATGGTTTAAATCAGTTCAAAACAAGGGCAGTACATTTTATGTTAAACTGCCTGTAGTAACTAAACCCACGCCTAAAAAGGAACCGCAATGAGTGAACCACTACCAAAAATCTTAATAGTAGAGGACGACGAGGCGCTGCTGGATGTACTCAAAGATCGTTTCGAGAATGAAAATTTTGACGTCTTTACCGCCAAAGATGGTGCCAAAGGGCTAGAGCTGGCTCTTGATAAGATACCAGATGTAATCTTACTAGATATCATAATGCCGAAAGTAGACGGCTTGACGATGCTAAAAAATCTGCGGGCAGATGAACGCGGTAAAAAAATTCGAGTCATCGTTACTACAAATGTGAATGATACCAAAGAGGTTCATGAAGCGCTGAGCTATGGTGCGCATGACTATTTAGTGAAGTCCGACTGGGTGCTTTCTGACCTGGTGGCGAGCGTACGCAAGCAATTGGATGAACCGTCCGCTTTTATAAATACTTAAAATGAGTATGCAAAAAATAGCTACGCGAGTATTTATTTATGCTTCTGTGGTCTTTGGGGTCTTAGGGATTTTTATAGTTTTGTCCGGAATCGGGCCAGACGAGAACAGCCATGGCTTTGAGTTAGTGATAAGGAAGCTCTTTATGGCCACTGTTTTCATTATCCTAACTTCGTTTGCCCTGAGTGTTGCTGGTAAATACTTAGGACCCAAGTCAAAATAAAGTTTCCGGCCATAAACTGTCTCTTTAAGACGCGTGGCTTTTTATATATTCGGCTAGTCGAGTGTTAATTGCAGTTATATCGTCGCCGATTTTGCTAAGTTCCGCAGTGGTTTGATATTTTATGTAATATGTCTTTTTGCCTGTAGGCACTATGAACATGGTGTTACTTAGCACCGTGTTTCCAGACTCTTTCTCTTTGTAATCAACCTTTGCGGCCTGGAAACTGCCTACCTTTACAACGCTTTTGCTTATGAGAGAGAAGTTTTCTACCTCTTGTTTAAAGCGGGAGACAACTTCGTCAGGAAGTTTGTTTATATCAAAGTCTTTGGCCAAATCACCGCCTGATTCCTCGCGGACTATGACCGTGGCATCAGGATTGCTGCGCACGGCTTCGGCTATTACGCCGCTAGCCTTGTTGGCTGAAGTAGTAGAACCTACTTCTTTCCAGCCTGAAGGATAATCGATGCCGCTAGGCGGAAGAGAAACTTTGTTTGTGTCTTGGCTGCCAGAAGGGTTATTTTTTTTGTCATTGCTTCCCAGCTGGAAAGCAAAAAGACCGACGACAATAACAAGTACGGCTACCGCCAGCAACTTCAGGATGACGGCTTTATTTCTTAGGTCTGGCAATAGTTTCATAACACTCCCTTATTTATCTCTGACTGTTATTATGCCCAGATTGATTACTTGATCCGTATCGTTAGCTTTGTAGGGAAGATCGTAGCTACCAGGCTGCGTGGGGGCGGAGAACTTAAAGATCAATGGGCTCTCGGTAAACGTGATGGTTTGCAAAGGGTTGGTCGGCACTGTAATTTTGCCGAATGTATTACTGATGATGTGAAATTCTAGCTTGGTACCGGGTTGGACTAAATAAGTAGCAGCAGGGCTTACTAGCTGACCGTCTTTGATCTCTATGTCCAGGCGAGTATATTTTTCCACGCCTGATGCTCCAGAATTGCTACGGCTATTAGTGAACCATATGGACGCACCTATTGTGACGACGACCAATATAACTAATAAAATAAGGGGTAATCTATTGCGCACGGTTAGTAGTATAAAACAAATAAGGTGCTCTTTCGAGCACCTTATTGTTAAAGCAAAGCGATGCTTTACTGAATAGCGTGGAAGTTCCAGCTTGGTGTCGCACCAGGAGTAGTAACAGTTGTTGTGATAACAAATGTTGTTGTCGATGATGACGAAACGTAGGCCACAGCAGCGTTACCACTTGCATTAGCAGGTGTGATAACCACTACAGGTGCACTAGCATAGGCACTATTGAAGGTTACAGTTATTGTACCAGCAGCCGAAGGCGTACCAGTTGTTGTGATAGTACCTTTAGTGTCAGTACCAGCTACAGACGCAGCCGATAGACCAGTAACCGAAACAGCAGCTGTTGGAGCTGTTGTTTGTGCTGAAGCTAAGTGGACAGGTGTAGTTGTACCAAATTTGGCAACGCCACCATTCACATTGAAGCCGCCAGCAGTGACAGTTGCGCCGCCAGCAGTGACAGTTAAGCCACCGGCTGATACGGTTAGACCGCCAGCGGAGACGGTTGCGCCCCCAGCGGAGACGGTTAGGCCACCAGCAGTGACAGTCAAAGCACCGCCTGTGCTTAATGTACCATCAACAGCAAGGTTGGTGTCTAGTGATGCACTATCTACAGCACCGGCTGCAAGAGCACTACTTGTTACAGAGCCAATAGCCAATTTGTCAGTGTTGACAGCGCCATTGAGCAAGGCACTGTTTGTAACTGAGCCAGCGGCTAATTTGTCAGTCGTGACAGCACCATTGGCAAGTTTCGCAGTTGTGACTTCTCCATTTGCCACCATAGCACCCACGGGCGAGGCTAACGCGACACTAGCTAACAGAGCTAAGCTACTGATGCCTGCTCCACTTATTAATTTTTTTAACATTTATAATCCTCCACACTTAATTTAAATTGTGATGTTTACAATATAGAGCTTATGCTTGGCGGAGTCAACGAACAGAATATAAAGAAGGGTGTCGCCCTCAACACAGTATCCCTACAACTTCCTCGTCTGTTACAATACTACTGTAGTAATTTGAGTCTATCGGAGGAGATATTATGAAAAAAATTACACCTAATTTATGGTTTGACGGGAACGCAAAAGAGGCTATAGACTTCTACATTTCAGTATTTCCGGGTAGTAAAATAGTGGCGACTTCGTATTATCCAAAAGAAGGCTTGCTTGATTTCCAGAAGGAACTAGCCGGCAAAGAACTAGCTATTGATTTCGAACTCGATGGCAACCGTTTCACGGCCATTAACGCTGGGCCAGAATTCAAATTTAATGAGTCCGTATCATTCTCAATCCCCTGTGAAGACCAAAAAGAGATTGACTATTACTGGGAGAAGCTTTCGGCCGTACCAGAGTCCGAACAATGCGGTTGGCTGAAAGACAAATACGGCCTCAGCTGGCAAGTTGTGCCAGCCAACATGGAAGAACTTTTGAAAAAACCGAATGCTTTTGCCAAATTGTTAGAGATGAAGAAGATCGAGATCTCCAAGTTCTAACTCCCATATTTTAGAACCTTTATTTTGATATCATAAATATATGCTTAGTAAAAAGATCTCCGAAGGTGTGGTGCACAAGTTACCGCCGGATTTACGAAAAGCTTTGACTTCTGACCAAGACGCTCTAGAGAGGTGGGAAGATCTGACTCCGCTAGCCCGCAATGAATGGATTTGCTGGACAATAACCAATAAGAAACCCCAGACCAGAAAAAGTCATGTCGAACGGACG
>DATIIF010000013.1:0-6026 GCA_035479935.1 Patescibacteria group bacterium | reverse complement strand
TGGCTACTGGCGCACCCGGAAACTAAGTTAACGGGCAAACAACAAAGTAAGCTAGCAAATCAAATAGATAAACGAAGAAAACATACGCCGCTTGCCTATGTAAGAGGAAAAAGTGAGTTTTATGGCCGTGAATTTGTAATTAATGAGTTTGTTCTGGAACCTCGTCCGGAGTCCGAAACTATGATTGATTTGCTTAAAGAACTGCCGCTCAAACAACCACATATTGTTGATGTCGGTACCGGGTCCGGCGCTCTCGGAATTACAGCGGCCCTGGAAATTCCTGGCAGCACGGTTGATTTGATTGACATTGATCCTGAGTGCCTAAAAGTTGCTCGGAAAAACCTTGAAAAATACAAAATAACTGCCGATTTGATCCATGGCGACTTATTGCAAAAACTATCCGCTACTCGCTATCAGCGGTCAGCTATTTTGGCTAATCTGCCCTACGTTCCGGACAATTATCACATTAACGATGCAGCCATGATGGAGCCAAAACTGGCAATCTTCGGTGGGTCAGATGGTCTCGAGCTTTATAGGCAACTGTTTGGCCAGATTAGTCACCTAAAACAGGCCAACAATCCGAAATTTGTCCTTACCGAATCGCTGCCGTTCCAGCATCAAGAATTAGCCAAAATAGCCAAATCTGCTGGTTATGGACTTAAGAAAACCGACGATTTCATCCAGCTATTTCAGAAATAATAAGTCCTAAGGGGGCCGCGCGCTGAGTCCTTAGATGCTTCTATCGCCCCAATTAGAAAATACCAACACTACAGTTATGACGGCTAGCATAATGAAAACCACCTGGCGTCTTACGACCACCGAAAGCCTGTCGGTTTCTTCCAAAAAGTATAATCCTGCCAAGCCAAAACCAAGTACCATCAACAGTAGCGTAGGCTGAGCAATGACACCGTAAAAAAGTAGCCAGTGGCCAAGTAGCCACGTTAAACCGGCCGCAATATAACCCCAAAAATAAGAAAATAACCGAGCCAGCGGTTCATCAAAGCTCGTAAAGAAGTGACGCGCCGCTGAATAACAAACCACCCAAGCGGCAATTACTAATGCGTACAGGGGGGCGCTGCTCCATATTAAAAAGATGGCCATTAGGCCGCACAACTGACCAATCAGAGCCTGCGCAGAGACTAATAAAAGCGACGAACCTGGTTTTACAAATATCAGCCAGAAAGCATACACAGCCGCCCAAACAAGCTGCCAGGAGGTCGTACCACTGTGTTGCATAAAGACTAACAATGAGATCCCCACTATTAGATCAATTGCGTTAGAACGAACATTGGCCGGCCAGTGGCGAAAACGGACCGCAAACATACGCCATTTGCTCAATAAAATAAGAGCCAGACCAAGTTGAGCAAAGTTAACCCTAACTAGTATAAAAATAAGTACTGGCAATAGTAGTGTCAATAGCAGGTGGATCAAATTTGCAAAGCCACTTCGTGGCTTTATTTTAGTAAGCATACTTTTCCCGGCTTTTGTTAGTAGTTAGCCGCCTCATTCTGCCCAAGTATTATAACAAAATCGGCCGATCCTGCTGCAATGCTAGAATCTGGCAAACTATTTACGGACGAAACTCCCAGCCTCTGCTCTAGGTAGTGACGGGTGTATTTTTTACTGCCGCTGCGCAGATCAACCAAAATAGTCCTGGGGTAATTTTTAGTTGGCGCGTCGGCTACACCTATGACGTTATAGCCATAAGATTTTAGTTCTTCGGATTTTTTAGTTGCCAGGCCGCCCGTCCCTGTGCCGTTCAAAATCAAAATGCTGGCATTCTCACTCTTTATATAACCGTCTTTTAAGACATTGCGAACGTAGTTGTGAATCTCTGTGTAGTTATAAAGCCCAGCTCTAGGTATGACCACCGACAGACCGTTAATGTTACCTGTTTTCACATAGTCATTAGGTGGGTCAGCAAGCCCTAAGGAACTAATCTTGTTACTAGGTATGTCCTTGCCGATTGCGTAGACCCTTAGTAGCTCATTAACACTCAAATTAGTACTTATATGATCGCCAAAAGCTGTTATTAATTGATTAATTTTGAGTGGATTACCAAAGGTGCCAGCACTCAAGACCTTATCTTTCAAGGCAATAAGCACCTCGCGTTGACGTTCGGTTCTGTCAAAATCCCCACGGGCACTGCCATATCTTGACCGAGCATAAAGCAAGGCTCTTTTACCGTTAAATGTTTGCAGGCCAACACCAGCAATAAGAGGGTTATTATGATTTTCCCAAGCTACGTTAGCATCATATAGAGGTTGTTTGACATCGATGGTTATTCCTCCAACGGTGTCGATAGCTTTGCGAAAGGCTTCAAAATCTACCATGGCGTAATAATGTATTGGGATGCCAATGGCATCTTTGATGCTTTCCTGAACAGCAGCAAGGCCTACATCTTCGGCTCGTTTGGCTTGATCAGGAGTCTTTGGGCCATTTAAGACCTGATACTTGGCAGTTGGATAAACGCTATTTATCTTCATAGAACCGTAATTAGTGGTTTTTACATATAGGTCACGCGGTATGCTAAGTATCGCTGTCTCTTTTTGGATAGGATCAATGCTGGCTATTAGTATAGTATCTGTCAGGTCCGGGCCTTCATGCCCTGGGCCACCTTTCCCAAGTATCAATATGTTAACTCGCCCGTCGCCTTCGCCTCTCAGTTTTGTTGGGTCGATATTATCGGCGAGCGCTGGGGCAGAACCACCGCCCTTAAATATATGGCGGCCCTTCCAATAGGCCCGTCCAAATAAAAAGCCCCCGGTCAAAATTATCATTACGAAAATGATTGCCAATGATTTCAGAGCCATCTTCCAGGGGTGAGTTGGCTTTCTGAAAATCTTCTTAGTGCGTCTTTTTTCACCTAGTGCTATGTTGCCTTCACGGTCACGCAACGGCTGGCGGCCAAAGTGCTTTCGTTTTTTGGGAGATGGAGTAGCTTGGGTACCTTCTATTGGGCCGCTGCCATGGAAGCCATCAGATCTTTTAAAATCACCAAGCCGCTTAGAAGAACTACTAAATGTTTCATTCGGTCGGGTTATGCCTTCTAAGCCCGATCGACTACTGGGTATGAACCCATCGATCGCCTTATTTCTAGGCGCTTCTAATTTTTTACGACGTAAATTATCCATTAGACAGTCCTTAAGTATAAAGGTTAAATTTTGAGGCGTAAACCTTAAATAAAAAGCGTGAGCAATATGTGCATATCCAGGCACATTAGGCTGTCTTACATGTTATAGTGGAAGCCTGATATGCAGTCCTCTACTATACCACAAATTACGCCCAGCGGGCCGGATGACATGCTAGACTCTCAAGAATCGCCACATCTGATGAAAACCTCTAAGAGGGACAATTGGCGCAATATTATTACTAGCATTTTAGCTATTATTGCCGCTCCCTTGGTGGCTGTTTTCCTGACGGCATTTGTTTTTCAATCGTATGAGGTGGACGGGCCAAGTATGGAATCTACTCTTCAAAACCATGATAGGTTAATTGTCCTAAAATTACCTCGTAGCTGGGCGCGAATTACTCATCATGCTTATATACCAAAACGCGGAGATGTGGTTATTTTTGTTAAGCGCGGCCTGACTGAGTTTGGCAGTAATAAAGATAAGCAGCTCATCAAGCGTGTAATAGGCTTACCTGGCGAACGTGTCGTGGTAAATAGCGGAAAGGTTACAATCTATAACGCGTCTAATCCCGACGGCTTTAATCCGGATATTAATACAGAGTGGAGTTCTTCTGCTTATGCCACTCAAGGGAATGTTGATATCACTGTACCCGAGGGCGAAATATTCGTTTGTGGCGATAACCGTCCTGAATCCCTAGATTCACGCTCTCAGGCGATAGGTACAATTCCCGTCCGTGATATTGTCGGGAAATTATCTATTAGGATCTTGCCGCTTGGTAAGGCCAAAACCTTTTAAGATTTGCCTAGTTGAACAATTAAGTTGTTCAAGTCTTCATCATTGGCAAAATGAATTTCAAGCTTTCCACCTCTGGCAGTTCGTTTAACTGTCACCGGATGGCCTAATTTTTTAGTGAGTATTTTGGTTTCTGGAGTCTCTTTAACTGTCTTAGCCTTGGCTTTAGCGACTGTTTCAGCGCCTTGTTTGTGCGCAGTTACGAATTGTTCGGCCTGTCGAACTGACCAACCCTGACCTTCAATGAGCTCAAGCAGACGCCGCTGCCTTTCTGGATTATCTTTAAGCGCCAAAATTGAGCGGGCATGTCCTTCAGTGATTCTTTTTTGTTCAAGAGCTTGTCTTGCCGCCTCAGGCAATTGAAGTAGACGAACAATATTGTTCACTGTGGTAGTAGCTTTGCCAAGCCGAGTAGAGATATCAGAATAACTCATATTGAATTGCTGATGTAGACGCTCTATTGAAATTGCCTGCTCCAGGGGTGACAGGTCAACTCTTTGGACATTTTCAATTAAAGCAATTTCTAATCTCTCTAGTTCCTTACTGGTCCGGACAATTACAGGGACCTGCTTGATGCCCGCTTTTGTAGCCGCTCTCCACCGTCTTTCGCCCGCAATGATCTGATAAATATCGTTTTTTAGGGGCTGGACAATTAGTGGCTGAAGAATTCCGTATCTAGCAATTGAGCTTGCTAGTTCATTTAAGGCTTCTTCATCAAACTGTCGGCGTGGCTGATCTTTTGTTGGTTTTAGCTTGCTAGTGGCAACAGATTGAATGCGCTCTTTTTTATCTAACAAAATATTACTGTCAAAACCCTTAGGGATTAGTACATCAAAGCCCTTACCTAAACCAATTGCTAATTTTTTAACCATTCGTCCTCTTTTCAACTTCTTTGGCAAACTGCTTGTAGGCTCTGGCGCCCTTGGACCATTTGTCATGTTCGGCTATCGGTTTGCCGAAACTAGGCGCTTCGGCTAACCTGATGTTACGGGGAATTATTGTCTTAAACATTTTTTCTCCGAAATGCCTTTGTAGTTCATTATAAACCTGTGCAGACAAACTTGTACGTGAGTCGTACATTGTTAGCACGACCCCTAGAATCTCCAGATTGGTATTCAAACCCTCCCGTACCCGCTGAACCACACTAAGTAGTTGGCTTAACCCTTCAAGCGCGTAATACTCGGCTTGAACTGGGATGATTAATAGATTGGCGGCAGTCAAAGCGTTGACTGTCAGCAAACCTAAAGCCGGCGGACAATCAATGATAATATAGTCATAGTCGGTCGGGCCAAGCATGTCTTTTAGTTTTGATTCGCGGTTCTGTTGCTTGACTAGTTCAATTTCGGCGGCTGCCAAATTGGCATTGGCTGGCAAAATAAATAAGCCAGGGATGTTGGTCTCTTTTACTGCCCGTGCCAAAGTGGTTTGCCCAAGTAATAGCTCAAAACTGGTTTGGTCCTGATTTTGCTTATCCAAGCCAAGGCCGCTAGTCGCATTACCTTGCGGGTCAAGGTCTATCAAGAGTACTTGGTAGCCAGCCCGCACCAAATATGAAGACAAATTAATAGCCGTGGTGGTTTTTCCTACTCCGCCCTTTTGGTTTAGGATTGCAATAGTGTGCGACATTTTTGTCTTAATATATACCTCTCACTTCACTTAAGATTACCACTGTAATCTCTTACAGTAAACAGCAATACTAACTGGTACTATCCGGCTAGTAAGGTTGTGCTATTTTAACCAATCTTAGTAATCTTTATGGATGTCTGTCGCTGTCGATGGCCGCGTACTTTATGGACGCGCTTTTTAGCCTTGAAACGAATAGAGGTAACTTTATCGGCTTTTACTTCTTGTTCGAGGATGTCAGCGGATACTTTTGACCCTGTTATCTCGGGGGTGCCAACTGTTACCTTTTCGCCATCAATAACTAGCAGAGGCACAAAGTCCACCTTTTTGCCTTCTTGCTTAAGGAGTTCGACTACTAAAGTCTCGTTTTCGGTGACTAAATATTGTTTGCCACCAGTGGCAATAACCGCTTTTTTCATACCGAGTTATCCTAACAGAGAGCGGGTTATCTGTAAAGGGTTGCTACACTTTAGCTAG
>DATIIF010000012.1:0-8403 GCA_035479935.1 Patescibacteria group bacterium | reverse complement strand
TCTGGCACGCTTTGCTTAGCAATCTCGAACGCTTTGATTTGATGATCTGTGCGTTTCATCCCCCGCATGGCACCGAGCGACAACATGGTGGGCTTAGCAAATTTTTTAACTGAATTTAGGTTTTTTAACATGGGGATCTCAATGCCCTCGGAAATAACCGTAATGTCTCTTGCCTTAAAGCCACTACGCATAAGGTCTTGCTTGGTACTGCCTGACATAGCAATAACCCGGCCTTGCTTAATTAAACGCAAATACAAAGGTTCAATGAGATAGCCAATGAGACTGAAGGGGAAAACCATCTGGTAAAACCAGATTTGCCTACACAGCATGTGGAAAAACAAAACCCGCGGTTTTTTAAGATAAAACTTGCTGAAGAAGGGGATGGTATTGACTTCTTCTACCACCAAATCTGGCCACTCCTTCAGATTTTTCCTAACGTGCCTAAAGGTTTGCCAGTAAACACTCTGGCGGCTGCCAACCCGTGTAACGCCGTAGCCGTTAATTTTGTCTGAAGATTTGGAGCCAGGAAAACCGGCAGTAATAAGACGTACTTCGTGCCCATCCTTGACTAGCCGTGACATTAGAGCGTCGCTAATCACCTCCGCCCCGCCAGCTAGCGGGTTGTGAACATCTTTCCAGGATAGCCAAAGTATGCGCAACTTAATGTTTTCCGTTCCCATTACCATTGCCGTTTCGCCGCTCTGGCCTTACTACATACAGAGGCCGATTAGTAACTTCTTTGTTAACGTTGCCAAGATACAAAGACATCATGCCAATACAAGAAAGGGTAACGCCAGACAGAAATAGGTTTATTACCGCCAAAATTGCCGAACCGCTAAAATGAAAGCCAAACTGGTCCTTCAACAGATAACGGTCTAGAAAAATAAGTACGCCAAGCGGTACAGAAGTTAGCATAATAATTGTGCCAATATAACCGGCCATTTTAAGAGGCACTAAAGAGTGGCCGATGAAACTATTCATGGCTAGGTGAAAAAGCTTCTTAAAGCTGTAGGTAGCTTTACCAAACTTGCGTTCACGGGCTTTGAAATAGATAAAAGTACGCTGGAAGCCGAGCCAATCGAACAAGCCACGGGTGATACGGTTGCGCTCGGTGAACTGGTTAAATGCGTCAATAACCTGACGGTCAACCAGCCTGTAATCCGTAGCATGCGGCACTAGATCGGTCTCGGTCAGAACCCCGACCATTTTATAAAAAGTACCGGACGTAAGGCGTTTAAGGGGTGTAGTTTTAGTATCTGTCCGCACCCCAATAACCAGGTCGGCACCTTCGTCTTCCCACTTTTTGATGAATTTGGGAATAAGCTCTGGCGGATGCTGGAGGTCAGCGTCAATCATAATGGCCGCATCGCCTTTGGCGTGATGCAAGCCGGCCGTTAGGGCAATTTCTTTACCGAAGTTACGGGCCAGCTGAATTGGCTTAACGCGAGAATCTTTGTCAGCCAGCTTGTCTAAATTTTCAATAGTTGAATCATGACTGCCGTCATCTATAAAAATAATTTCAAACTTGTGTTTGAGCGGCTTTATAACCTTGTTAATGGCATCGTAAATAGGATGAATATTACGAGACTCGTTGTACATCGGGATGATAATTGATATTTCAGCCATTTTTCTCCTCCATGCTGTTCGTAGGCTTTATAAATATTTGCCAAGCCAGCACGATGGCCAGCCAGGACGTGCCAATTAACAGGTTGTTTATGACGTCTTTTACGTGGGAGTGGTTGATATACAGAAGTAAAATTGTGCCCAGCAAGGCAATGACAGCGCTGCGGTTAAGGTAAAAACGCTTCAGCGCGATGCCATATAAAAGCAGGGCATTGGTGAATGACAAGACTAGCATAACTAAGCCTAGGCGGGGCAAATAATCGGCGTAAGCCAAATATTTTGAGCCGACCAACAATTTAATGATAAGCCTAGGGAAAATTGTTAGGACAATGAGGGCGAAACCACCAATTGAGCCAATTAGTACCAGCGAACCGCTTAGCCGCAGACGATTTTTAGCCATAGACTGGCGGGCGCTGACCATAGTAATAAGAACGCCTGTGAGCGGGGCGACCAAGAAGTAAACTATTCGGGCAACCGTAGAAATGCCAGCGTATAAACCGGCGTCGTAGGGCGAGAAATAATGTTTTGCGGCAATAATATCCATACTGAGAAGACCAGTGATGACGGATGATGCCACAAAAATCGCCAAGCCGTAACGCAACTGAGGATAAATTTGCTTTAGCTCTACAGATTTATTTAGGGCCGAACCCTTGAGCCCGGCTTGGCTGGCCCACCAGATGCCTATGCCTAGTGAAATCACCTGTGAAATAGCTAGCCCGGCCACTGCGCCGAAAGTTTTGTAGCCCATAATAACCAGCACTGGCCCGATAACTAACTTGGCGGCCGAACCAGCCCCGTCAATGATGACAGACCTGGCAAACATTTTCCGGCCACGCAAGAAAGCCATTCTAAACACCAAGGGCACGCTGATTAGTACCGCCAGAAGTAGCGCGACAAACGGCTTGACATCGCTAAAGTGCAGGAAATCCCTGAGCTGGCCAACAAATAGTAGGCCAAGACCCACAAAGCTGACTGTGACAATAAGAGCGAAACGTTCCAAGCCTGCCAAAATCTGGTTGCTCTTATCTATTTCTGGCACTTCTACAGTGGTGTGAATAGTGATCAGACTGAGGATGTTTAAAAGTATTGTGGCTTGCATATAAAGAGCAAATAAGGCTTGGACTTCGCCAAAATCAGATGGAGTCATCAACCGGCCTAAAACCGGGTAAAACAAGTAATTTAAAACTGCGACACCCAAATTACCGAAAAAGAAGACAGCATTATATTTCAGGAAAGGGCTTTGCTGGACCAACCTGAGAAGAGTATTTACAGAAGTAGACCCATAGCTCTTTAACACAGCGGTGGATTATAACATGTAAGCGCAAGAGGGAACTGTGAAGAATCTTATGGCATGGGTAGAGAAGTTACGAACCGCCAGCTTAAGCGTATTGACACTGGGCTCTAATCTGTTATAATAGTGGCCACGGGGCTGAATTTAAGCTCGACGTTGGACTTTATCGGTTAGATCAGCAGGTCGCTTGTCAGCGTATAGACGAACCTGAATAACTGCAAAATTATTCAACCGCGTAGCTAGCATGTTCCGCATGCCAGTTTTCGCACCAGCTTACGCCTAAGTGTGTGAGCCGTCACTGACTCGACTTCAGATATTGTCAGTTGATGTCATATCATCTGGATGCTCGTATCTTACTGTTCCATAAGATACGTTAAGACTTTGGAACACCGACCGGTGATTTTTTGGTCATTTACAGCCACCGGACGTATACAAATGACCTATACCTGTAGGACAGACTAGCCAGATAAACTAGCGGACGTGGGTGTGATACCCACCAGCTCCACCAAATGAGCATTATCCGAATCGGATAGTGCTTTTTTGTTGCAAAAACTACAGATTATTATATATTGATAAATTTACGTAATTGTGTTAAAATAATAAGGTGTTAACGTGGAGAGGGCGGTTGACGTCGTCAAAACGTCGAGCGCTTGTAGTATTACCAATTTGGCTACTGTGTCTGGGCTGGATGTGGAGCTGGTGGCTCAACCCCGGGCGGATTAACTTTATGCCACTTTTTGTACCGCTGACCCTCGCTCTGCTTTATGAATTCGCTCTTCTGCCCACAATTTTTATTTACTTTGTTCTTAGAGCCAAACGACCGCCCCGTACCATTGCGCCCAAGGGTAAAAAAGTAGCAGTAATTACCCTGTGTGTGCCGTCGCAAGAATCTATAGACATTGTCGAACGCCAGCTGAAGAGCATGGTGGAGATTACCTATCCGCACGACAGCTGGATTTTAGACGAAGGTAACAGCCCCCAGATCAAAAGATTAGCCAGAAGCTACGGCGTTAACTACTTTACCCGCAAGGGAATCCGCAAATATAACCAGAAAACCCCGCCGTTTAAGGCCAAAACCAAAGCCGGCAACGTCAACGCCTGGCTAGAGCATGTCAAGAGGCGAAAATACGACTTTTTCGTGCAATTTGATATTGACCACAATGCTAAGCCTAATTACCTCAATAAAACCCTAGGTTACTTCCGCGACCCTGAAGTGGCTTGGGTACAAGCGCCATCTGTTTATAAAAACCGTGACAGTTGGGTAGCGCGTGGCTCTTCCGAGCAGGAGCTAGCCTTGCAGGGGCCATTGCAAATGGGTTTTTACGGACACAGCGACACGCCGTTTATTATTGGCTCGCACACTACCTACCGAATGAGCGCTATCCGTGAAATTGGCGGCTACCAGCCGACCAGGGCGGAAGATCACCTGGACACAGTTGTCTTATCGGCCAGGGGCTACCGCGGAATTTTCTTGCCGGAGATAATCGCCGAAGGCGACGGCCCGGAAACACTCAACACCTACTTGGCCCAGCAATTTGCCTGGGCATACAGCATGTTCCAGGTCTTAGTTAGTCATATGCCTAAGCAGATTCGTTCCATGAGTTGGCGGCAAAGACTACAGTTTCTATTTGCCCAAACTTGGTACCCACTGTGGTCAATTTCTTATCTGATAATGTTTCTCTCGCCCATAGCCTCACTACTTCTTAACCGCGACATCGCTGTCTTGAAACCTTGGGCATTTGCCACCCACTTCTTACCAGTTTTTGCTATGTCGTTTGTGGTTTGGTGGGCTGCACGCCCGCTGATGAACCCGCCTGAAGTACACCTTTCATGGCGCGGGATGCTGTTGCATGTAGTACGCTGGCCGGTTGTTCTAATAGCCGTCATCAACGCCCTATTCAAGATCAAAAGACCTTACATGATTACCCCTAAAGGCAAATTCTCTCAAGCTGTCCCAGCACTTAAGACTTATCGACCGTTTCTATTATTTAGTTTTCTAAGCGTGTCTTCTGTCTATTATGGTCTGCACTTTGGCCGGCAGACGTTGTTAGCCGGACAAGTGTTGTTTGCCCTTATCAACGCCACATTTATGTTTAGTATTTGCTTTATCGATTTGAATTTACGCCTGCGTCAAATGGCCGCACCACTGTTTAAAATTCCTACCGGCTGGTTCAAGCCTATAGCCGTCACCGCCATGCTGGGTGTGATGATAAGCGGCGCAATTATCGCCGCCGTACCTGCCTTTAGTGGGCCTGTTTCAGCCGCCCCAACTCTGGCGCGCAGTGTTCCGGAAACGCCAGTCAGTCTAATGACCACCGATGAGTTAAAAAGTAAGCTAAATCTTCTGTCTAATAATGCGCACGTTCCCATACCTGCCTTGGGCATCTACAGCCAACAGCCCCTGCCAAGCTCTAACACACCCTATATAGAACATATCTTTATCGGCTGGAAAGATGATAATTATTTGGCCAAAGAATTGTTACTTAGCCTGCGCAAGCGCAATACGCCACTTATCACTATTGAGCCCCGCGGGGATCCAAATGGCGCCGAACTGCTTAAAAATATAACCGCCGGAGTCTACGACGATAAATTAAACGAGATGTCTAGCATTTTAGGGGCTACTAAGCGACCTATTTATGTAAGGTTTGCTCATGAGATGGACCTTTACAACTTATACCCCTGGGGTGGCCAAAATCCTGCACAATACGTGGCGGCTTACAGGCATGCAATAACTTACATGCGCTCTCATGGCGCCACTAACGTGAAATGGGTTTGGTCGCCAGCCGGCAATCAGAACGCCAGCGCCTATTATCCTGGCGATGATGTGGTAGATGTTATAGGCACCACAGTCTTGCACGATAAGTTTTGGTACGGCAGTGAGAAAACTCCTTTTACAAAACTTGCCGAAAAACGTGTTTGGATGAAAAAATTTGGCAAGCCACTATGGGTTACTGAATTTGGAGCTGGCGCCGCAGACCCTAATTTCCAACAAACGCTGATTGACGACGGACTAAAAAATTATAAAAGCATGGGCTTTGATTCGCTGGTCTACCTGAGCATGGTTGACGCTAACGTGGTTGGGCCTGATTACCACTTGCAGAGTCCATCAGAATTTTCAAATCTGTTTACTCCCAGGGCACCTGCACCTGAATCGGCATCTGTTGCCAGCAAACAGTTGCAGCCCAATCGTGGGCCATTTGATACCGAGAAAGTATATTTATCGGCCGCACCCAACCCGCTTAAACTCGCCGGGCCCAAGGCCAAACAAGAAGTAGCAAAGAAAACCATCCTAAAAGCGCCCGTTGAAAAACCACGCCAAGTGAACCCTAACCGTCAGCCGTTTGACATTAGTGAGCTGTACTTGCCGGCTACAGGCAATCTAACCAAGCTCAGCCAACCTCTGCCTAAACCACAAAAGAAAGTTCTTATCAAAAGGGTGCGTGTTAGAAAAGCCCGCCCGGCTTCTCAAAATCGCCAGCCGTTTGACCTGAAAAGCATATTCCTGCCCATTAAATTTAAACCGTGGGATGTCCATTAACCGTAGAGCCTGGCAATAAGTAATTACTAATGTGAAAATTCTCACATTTTCTCTATAATCCAATTATGTGTACCGAGCATGAGGATTCCTTGCCGGATGAACAGTGGTCTGAGCGCGAGAATCTAATTGAACGCCTTGGGCATTTCGCTGAAGAATTGCCTTATAGCCCTGAGCTTTCCAGGCGGGCTCTGTTAGGAATTGGTACGTTGGGGGCGCTAGATGTCAGTGTTGCTGTGATGAAGGCCCGGGCTAACCACGCGCATCGAACAGCTCAAACGGTATCTAGGGGCTTACAAGCTTGGCGTAATCGGGCAACACCTACAACTACGTCAACCTCAACAACCACCACTTCGACGACTGCACCCCCGCCGCCACTAGCCTTGCCCGAGACTCAATATCGGGCTGCAGAAGCAGACCTGGGCGAAATAAGCCCGGAGCTCAAGATGGAGCGCATCCAGGGCTTAGTGGGCTTCATGCCTGGCTTACAAGAACTGGCCGCTCAACATCCTTCTACGCCTTATTTTCAAGATATACCCGGTAAAATGGCCCTTCTTGAGAGGATAAACCGTGAAACAAGTGTTTCTGCAGATGAGTATTACCACACTATTGTTGATGAGAGTCGGGTTGGTGTTTTTCGCGGACATCCGGATTATGGCAAGCGAATAACACCTCGTTTAACAGTTGTGCACTGGACCGCTGAATTTCCACCAGGTGGGCTAGATCAGCTAATTGAAGGTATGAAAAAAGCAAAACGAAACTACCACTATGTAGTAGACAAAATAATAGACGGCCGTGCGCAGACGTACCGTCTTTTTGATGAAGATTTTCCCAGACAAGGGGCACATGCTTTTAGAGCTAACCAGCTAGGGCGTGGCATCTCCATAATGGCGGCACGGCTGGAGGATATCCATCCGCTTCATGTAAAAGAAGTGGTTAAGACCATCGTCCGTGACCACCGCATGAACCAGCTGCCGATAGATCACACTACCGTGGTGTCGCATTTTGCCACCGATCTTATTCTAGATAATCCAACTTTTGACCCGGCAACCAGGCGCGCCGGCACCATAGGTAAGTTTGATGTACCCCAAGAGCTTATGAATATTGTCGTTGAAAAAGCCAAAACGCTTGATTTAAGCCTAGGCCCGCGACCCTAAGACTAGCCCCGCGCATCATTGACACTAATAACCATCTCCCATAGGCTGAAAGTTGAGATGCTACAAAAGACAAAAAAATTCGCATCAAGATTCTTTACTGGCCGAATTAAACTTACCCCAGATGATGTGTTGCAAGCGCGCCAGTACATCCAAAATTATTGGCCGAAACTAGAGCGAAAAGTTACTAAAGGCGACGAAAATCAGATAAGTCTACCTAAGCCTTATCTTGTCCCGGCTTATGAAGAGGGGCGAGAGCATGATTTTAATGAAATGTACTACTGGGACAGTTATTTCATGGCCCGCGGCTTACTAGATAAACCGCACCAAGAGTTGGTAACAGGCATGTTGGACGATCTAGTTAGCATGTTTGAGCGTTTCAAGATAATTCCTAACGCCTCCAGGACTTATCTAACCGGCCGTAGCCAGCCGCCACTACTGACAAGCTTTATTTTTGATTTGTACGACACATTTGGGCTGGACAAAAAATGGTTGAAAAAAGTTATTGAAATAGCCGAGGAAGAATACCACACGGTTTGGATGGGTACTTCTAAGCCCAACGCTAGGCAAATGCACGAAGGCTTATCGCGTTATTACGACATAAATTATCTAAATGATCTGGCAGAAGCTGAGAGTGGCTGGGACATGACACCTAGGTTTGGGCGCAAAGTGCTAGATTACCTGCCTGTTGACCTAAATGCTCTGCTTTTTAAATACGAAATGGATTTTGCTCGGGCGGCCCAGATTTTGGGGCACGAGGCTAAAGTAATTGAATGGCAAGAAAAGGCCACTACACGCAG
>DATIIF010000011.1:0-11811 GCA_035479935.1 Patescibacteria group bacterium | reverse complement strand
CAAACAATAAGGCTCCCTGGCTTGTAGTGCCAGAGAGCCTTATTAATTTTTTTATGTTGTTTGTTTATCGGACGACTACGACTCCTGCTTGGCCGATATTGCCAGCTGCATCGTAAGCCTTAACAGTTATGGTGTGTGTACCGTACTGTTTTATTGAGTAGCCGGTCGAGAATGAGCTGGAGCTGAAGGTCTTTTTGAGGTAGCCATCTATCCATATCTCAAGCTTTGTTACACCTAAGTTGTCGGTCGCGCTAGCTGCGATGGTAAACTTGCTACCTACAGACGAGCTGTTTGTGGGTGAAGTTATGGTTACCACTGGCGCCGAGGCGTCGCTGGCTGGCGTGGCAGTAGTGTTGCTGACATTAACGCTTACTGAAGCGGAAGTTGTCTTATTGCCTGCCGCATCGGAGGCTATGGCTTTAAGGCTGTGACTGCCATTGGCTACGGTTTTTGTGTCCCAACCGTAACTATACGCGGACGAAGTATCCGTTGCCTTCAACACGCCATCGACATAGAAGTCTACCTTGCTAACCCCGACGTTGTCCGATGCGCTAGCTGTAACACTTGTAGTATTTGATATGGTCAGACCGTTGGAGGGCGAGGTAACGCTTACTGATGGTGCAGTGGTGTCAGCTGGAGGAGCAACTTGGCCAAAGCGGGCTTTATATTCAGCTTGTCCATTCGGGAAGTCGCTAAGGACTCCACCACCCCAGTTCAGGTTAAAGTACGATTCGTAATATGTGTTGTGGCCATTGATCCAGTTGGCCATCTGATCTATGAAGTAAGGGTCGTCGCCACCGCCACCAAACTGGTCACCGGGCTTATAGAGACCCCATTCTGGGAAACTGACTGGCTTAGAGTGGCTTGCAGCAAAGTTGATGTGATCTTGCATGCCCATGTAGCGGGTAACGTTGTATTGCCACCTTTGATCATTAGTTGAAGTTGTATCCATCCATTTCATATCGTAGATGTCCATACCCATGATATCTACCACATCATCACCTGGGTAGAATGAGGCGAATGACGTTAGTGCGTGCCCAGACTGATAGCCGTTACAAAGTGTCCAGTCAAAGCTGAAGCTGGAACCTGGCGTGGCGCGCATTACAGTTACAATGTGTCGGAAAAGCTTTACGTAACCACTTGGGTTATCGGTAGCTTGCCATGGCCCAATAGTGTTACAGTTTGCCTCATATCCTAAGCGGATTATGGAATTGCCAAGCTTATTGACAACCATATCATTAGCAAGACTTTGGAAATAGCTGTCGAATGCCCCCGCAGCGCCTTGATCAAATTGGCCGTAATTTGCATTTTCAAGCATCGGTAGCCCTAATACTAGGCGCCTGCCAGAAGCGGCGCTGACCCACTTGCCCCATGGTTGAGTTAACCATAGTTTGGAATCTATAAAATCTTTCTGCCAGCCACCTTTATAGTCGACGTAGTCAGTGGTGTAAGTTACAGGACTACCAAGCCAATTGCTGAAGTTATCATGAGCCGTCACTGTCCCGGGGCCGGTATAAACGCCAGTAGGCACAGATAAACCAGCTGCCTCGGATACCCTTGCTACGTTTAGCCCCATCATCACAACCGCTACTAAAAGTAGCCATATGACAAACCGGTAAACCGACTTTTGGATTGATAGTGAAGCGTTTTTCATGACCTCCCCTTGTGCGAGCCGCGCTACTTAATTTGGATGCACTTAACAGACCCCTTGTGTGGGGCTTAAGGTATCCAAGTTATTCTGCAGACTTGGCTTAAGTTATAATTGCTACTCTCCAAACCGGCCGGTTGGCTGATTTGTAACTACAGCTTACTTCTAACCAATAAATACGTCGGTGACGAACCTCGTTTTTGGAGGTGATAATTGTCACTGCCTTTTAGCGTAATGGCTAACTATAGATTCGTTTTAGTCTTTCCTGATCGGTAATAACTATGTTCTTGTTGTCTACAGCTATAATGCCTTTGGTTTTTAGTTTGACCATTTCCCTAGTCACCGTTTCGCGGCTGAGGTTTAAAATGTCGCCTAGCTCTTGATTGGTCAAAGGCAGCATAATTTTTATGCCTTCAGTCGTTTTTTTGCCAAAAATATGAGCTAAGTAATTCAGCTGGTGTACAACCTTTCGATTCGCCACACGCAAGGACATACTCTCTAGCCGGTGAATGTAGGAGTTAAGCCGTATGCCTGCCAGGTAAAAAAGGTCTTTGTAGATAGCAGAATCTTTAACAAGCGCTTCCTGCAAATCAGCCTGGCGGATGTAATACAACTCCACTGGTGTCATAGCCTCGTAATAATATTGTTCAGGGCCACTGTAGATATCCATTTTGAAAACTTCTTTGTAGATGGGTGTCAGCGGCAAAATGTCGTCAGGACCGTAAATTACTTGAATGCCCTTTTCACCTTCTTTGGTAATCAAATAGCGCTTTACGTAGCCGCTTTTTATGAGGTAGATAGGGGCTTGTTCGTCAAAAACTGCCACTACCTGACCCTTAGGGAAATTAAGCCGCTTGCCTTGCATGAGAAGTTTGTATAAAGGGGAGTCGACAATAGCGTAGATCATAAACTATATTATTCCAGATTTGCTTAATGAATGCAAGTTAAATGTAACAAACTTTAAGAGGTGATGGACTTGTAAACTTCACTGAAAGGTTGTATCATAATGCAATTGTGAATCGCGAGAATCCACTTATTTTTGGACTTGTGCCTGGCGCTTGGCATGGTGCTTGGTGTTGGGAGCTCTTACAGTCCGAGATTGACTCAGCAGGCCATAATTCGATTGCAATAGACCTGCCAATAAGTGACCCGGAAGCTACTTTTGACGACTACGCCGATACCGTGGTTGATGCTATAAAGGACAATGATGAGATCGTCTTGGTGGGCCATTCAAGAGCCGGTAATATCCTGCCACGCGTAGCTGGCATTACGGCAGTAAAAAAGCTGATCTACGTTTGCGGTTCGTTTGAACCAGCCACACTTTCCGCTCTAGACAGACCTATACCAGATGAAATTGACGAAATGCCGCGCAGAAATCGGCCTAATTACAGAAAGTCTATCAAGCTTAGGGATGATGGGCTGACCGAAATTGCTCCAGATGTTGCGCGGGAACTCTTTTATTCCGGCTGTAGTGAGAAAATTAAAGATTGGGCAGTTGCGCAGTTGAGGCCTCAACGACGTTCAAACGAAGAACCTACTCTAGAAAAATGGCCAGAAGTACCACAAGAGTCAATAATTTGCAGTTCTGATCTTGTGACAAAACCTGATTGGCAGCGTTATGTTGCCCAAAACTGGTTGGGTATAGACCCGACTGAATTGCGTGGCGGCCATTCTCCGATGCTTCAACAACCTAGAACACTTGCCGCAGTACTTATCCGACTGGGAGCAAGCAATGACTAACCGCACAGAATTTGATCCGATGTGGGCTGGTCACTATGGCGAAGACGGCCCTGCCAAGGTTGCCATCCGTCAGTTACGCTATACCCTGCTTGATCCGGGCGTAGAGCCTGTTGATTATGGCCTCACAGTTATTACAGATTTACGCTATGGTGGTATTGGGCCGAGGGGGCTTGTTGCTGAAATTGGTTGTGGCGATGGAGCACTCTTAAATTTGTGCCAATCAGAGGGCTTAGGGGATAAATGGGCTGGCATTGAACCAAACGCAAAACAGTTTAAGGGCAGACCTTATATGGAGCTCAAACAGCCAGATGCGGAAGTCAGATGGGTCCTTGACCACGGCACACCTCGCGAGCAGCGGCAATTGTTCCGGCACGTAGGTAAGATAGCGTATGAGCCTGTAACCCTATATAAAGCAGGCGCCGACCTTATTCCCTTGCCTAGCCGCTCTGCCAAAGTCGCCATTTCTAAATTTAGCGGCCATCTAGCTTTCAAAAACATTGATGGCTTGCTGGAAGCCAAACGCGTTTTGGAACCAACCGGTGTTCAAGCAGATATCACTTTTGGTAGTGAGAATAATGATCTGGTTATCGAAGATGAGGATAAGATGGCAGAAGTTTTATCGGAAGTGGTAAAAGAAGAAATGCTTCCTCCGCGTCCGCCAGAATCTTTATTTACATCAGAAGATACAATCGAGGCATTCTCTCGAGTACATCGAAATGTTTACGTAAAGTGGGTTCGCCAGGAAATGGTCTTTAATAATGGGCCTGAAATTATTCTCGATTCACATCGTACATATCGCGATCGATATATCCCAGCCTCCGGTGGCTTACCAGAGAAATTCTGCGATCCTGCGTACCGAGACCGTCCTGTTGTTAGGTCCGATATTTTTGAAGAGGTACTCCGCGCCGTTGTCCTTGCTCCAATTGAACAAGCTATTAAAGATGGTGAACGCCGAACCGCTAAAATTCGGCGCACCTTTACCGTCGCCAGCGACATAGAGATAGATGTACCAAGAGGTACTAACGATGAAGACGGCTACGAGCAAATCGCACCCTAGCTATTTTTTGTAGGGTTTGTTCATTGTTTTGGTGGCGTTGCGGATCAGGTTTATGGTGCTGATTAAAGTTCCTCACCTGTTGCGCGTTTTTTATATCTCTAAACTAAAACGAGTCCTGAGCGATCTCTTTCAGCTTGAGCCAGGCCTGTATTTCGGCCTGTGTGCCGTTTGCTAATTGTTGGTAGGCTTCTCTAGTGCCAGTCTGTGGATAAAAAGGCTCAAAGACTTTTAAGCGCATACCTATAAGCGGATCAAAATACTGAGCCACTGCGAGCATGGGTAAGCCTAATTCTGCGGCTATAACATACCCACCCGTCTTGAAGTCTCTCAGGCCATAAGGACCTTTTTCATCATACTTGCCGCTCGTACCGCCTTCAGAAAAATTCACTAAAGCTGTATTCGGTCTCCTTTGAAAAAGTTCAGCAGTTTGTTGTTTCAGGGCCCCTGTTCTGCCGTCATTAAATTGTGAAGCAGGGGGTAAATGGATAAAGCCTGCTGCGCTATGGATTTGTCCAAAGACACCAGGGTAATCATTTGATGCGTAAGAGAGGGCATTGCCAAGCGCTTCAGCAACCGGACTTAGTGCCGCAAAGTAAAGCGGGTAGGGATACATGAAATCGTAACCCTCGTATTTGGGGACATCTTCACCCAAATCAACTCGTGGATTTATAGGTGCCAGTTTGTATGTTCCGAGGTGATTTGTCGTGACAAGCACAGGCTTACCTTGGAGTGGAGTGAGGTGTTCCACGCCTTCCTCTATAGTTGCCCTTAGCTCACCCCCGATTTTTCGTAACGTCTCTTGGGTAACGCGGTCGACGTATACTGGATCACTGACACTGTGCACCACATCTTTTAAATAAGCTATTTGCTCCTCTCGGATATTGGCAAAAACTTTTTCAGCCCAAGGCTCTTTAATAAAAATCTTCCTAATGATTTCTCGAATTCTAACGTCTCTGTGATCATCAGCACGTGGCTTTATTTCAATCACGGCTTGCAAATATTCCGATGCGTTTCTGTCGTGCGGATGCTCTGCCATTCGGTATAATAATAACATACTTAGGTTAATTTGTAAATACGTTAACGGAACTGTTTTCCCGTTGTCTCAGCGTTTGCTAAAAATTCCAAAAAGTTGCATAGATCCTGAAGCTAATGATGACGAGCATGAATTGTAGCAAATCGTGCCAAACTGTAAAGATAGCTACGAACAAATCACTCCTTTGTTACTACTTGAGATACTCGGCCGTAATTTAACTAGCGAGTTTGGAACTTAATATAGTGGCATCTCCGAACCGGCGGATGCGCCAATTATAAAAGGCCGTTTCGGCCTCTTCGGTAGTCATTTCACAATACAAATCACTGTCGGCTCTTAAATCGTCCCACATCTCTTCTTCAACCACGGCCTCGCCGTCGCTATTCAATGCAAATAACTCCGTAGCTTTATTAACTTCTAGATCGCTCATTTATAAGTCTTTTTTTGTGTAAATTTAACTTCTCTCTGTATTTCACTTTGCGCTTATCCTTACTAGCTGTCAATACCTAAGTTATACTCTTAGATATGCGTGTAATCGACTATAGAAAGATTCTCCGTAGGCGAACCAGGCGCGAACGCAGGCGTAAGCTATTTTATATTTTATTAGTGCTATTTCTGGTGGCCTCAACTCTTGGTCTGAATTATCTTCGGCCCTTGCCTACTCTAAAATCAGCGAAACCCCTAGGCATAAGCCTACTAAATGCACCCTTAGCCTTTTCTTGGCCAGCCAAGGGCCAGGCTGCCATGGGAGCCATGGGTTATGGGGTGTTGGATGAAAATCCTAATCAAAAGCCGGTACCGACGGCTAGTCTTGCCAAGGTTATGACCGCCGTTATGGTCTTAAAGAAGTACCCTCTGGCGCTTGACCAGCCCGGTCCAACTATAACTATAAGACAGTCCGACGTAGATATTTATTATCACTACATTGAAGTCCAGGGATCGGTTATTCCCGTTGACGTAGGTGAAGAACTGAGCGAATACCAAGCTCTTCAAGCTCTTCTACTACCTTCTGCCAATAATGTGGCCGACACACTGGCTGTATGGGCCTATGGGTCTATGGACAACTATTTGGCGGCCGCCAATAAGTACGCCGACGAGCTAGGCCTTGATAACACCCAAATTGTCGACGCCAGTGGCTTCTCGGCCCAGACAGTCAGCACCGCTCATGACATGGTTATTTTGGGTGAAAAGGCAATGGAGAGTCCCGTACTAGCTAAAATAGTCGGTCTTCGTAGTGCTTCCCTGCCAGTTGTCGGAGAAGTTAGCAATACGAACATGCTTTTGGGCGATAAAGGCGTAATTGGCATAAAGACTGGGCACACCGAGCAAGCCGGTGGTTGTTATCTATTTGCGGCCGAACGTAAGCTTCCCGGCGGCAATAAAGTTACGGTCGTTGGTGCCGTCATGGGCACTGTTGAATTAAAAGCAACTTTCGACGTTGCCTCTGCCTTACTTAGTCGGACCTATCACGGCTTTAAAGAGGTCGAGGTTGTAAAAGCCGGCCAGAAAATCGGAAGTTACTCCTCGCCGTGGCATGGTAACAGCGAACTAGTTGCCCAAGATAGTTTGAATGTTGTTGCCTGGATGCCCAAAACACCAAAGATAGACATACAAATTAGTAGCGAACGTGCCCCACTGGCCAGTGGATCTAAGGTGGGAAAAATAGTAGTTGACTCAGCTTACAGCAAGTCCGAAGTATCTATAGTTCTAAAGGATAATATTATTGAGCCATCAAAATGGTGGCGTATTTTTAGGATCTTTTAATCCGCTATGCTTGCCTCACGCTATTAGAACACCTAAAATTACTTCAACTACTATGCCTAGTAAAGAACCGAAAAAGCCGGCGAAATACATTATGCCTCTAAACATGAATGGTATGAGAGGTAGAATGTTGCGCATGTTGCCGCCCAAACGGAATCGGCGGGAACTACTTTTAGTCTACGGCCATCAAGCCAGCTTAGAGCAATTTTTCCATTTAGCGGACGCGCTTAACGATTATGCTGGTGTAACTATCCCTGATATGCCTGGTTTCGGGGGCATGGATTCTTTCTATAAAATTGGAGAAAAGCCGACGCTCGATAACATGGCAGACTATCTCGCAACATTTGTAAAATTGCGTTATAGGAACCGCAGATTCACTATTGCCGGTGTAGGCTACGGTTTCTTAGTTGTGACCCGAATGCTACAGCGCTACCCAGATCTCACCAAAAAGGTTGATATAGCCATAAGCATCTCCGGTATGACAAAATATGATGAACTGACACTTAGCAATATGAAGAGACAGCTTTACAATGCAGTTGCCCGGACGCTTTCGAGCCGTGTCGCCTCAGCATTTTCTAGAAATCTAGTTATGCACCCTTCAATGATGAGAATTTATTACGATAGGCTCTATCGCACAAATAAGCTTCAAAATTTGGGCACCAAGGAATTACCCAAATTGATAGACAAGAAGATAAATTTATGGAGAATTAACGATACGCGCACGCATATGTTCACTACCTCCTCTTTGTTAAAAGCCGACACTTGTCAGGATAGGCTGAACTTGCCAGTGATACATATCGATTTTAACGGGGGAAGATATGTAGATAACAATACCGTTGAGCAACATATGCGCGTAATTTTTACAGATTATCGGCACTTTATTGCAGAATCCGCACCGAATGCATTTAGCCTGCTTGCAACTAAACGGTCGGCCAAAAATGCCATACCTAAGGACTTGAAAGCTTTGCTAAGAAAAGCGGTATCCTAGTCTGTTATTGCAAAAAAATTATAAAACCTTGATAATTAGCCCATGCTAAGCTGGCTGCGTACTAAAACTAAAAAGTCTGACCCAATTGAAGTAACCGTTAGTAACCGCACCCTCCTCCACGTTTTGTTAATGGTGATGGCAACCTTTGTTTTTTGGCTGGCCATCAAACGAGCTAGCCATGCACTACTGCTTCTTTTCACTGCCCTTTTTCTATCGCTAGCTTTGAACGCTCCGGTTCACAAGATTGCCGAAAGCTTACCAGGTAAAAGCCGTGGCAGCCGGACCGCAGCTACAGCTTTATCGTTCTTTGCAGTTATTGCTCTGCTGATAACTTTTATAGCTAGCCTTGCACCGCCTTTAATTCACCAAACTAGCGGTTTTATAGAAGCAGCGCCAGGACTTGTTGAGGATGTTCGAAGTGAAGACACAAGTCTTGGGCGTTTTGTCAGGCGTTATAACTTGCAAGACGAGGTTCAAAAAGTGTCGGATCAGCTTGGTGATAGATTGAAGAATTTCAGCGGGTCTGCTTTCACAACTATAACCCGGGTCGGGAGTAGCGTGTTCGCGACCTTAACGGTCCTAGTTTTGACTTTCATGATGTTGATTGAAGGGCCCAAATGGCTAGAATTTTTGCACAAAGTTATACCTGATGATTATGACCAACATGTAAATCGGCTAGGTCATGATATGTATAGAGTCATAAAAGGCTATGTCAATGGCCAGGTGTTCCTAGCAGCCCTAGCTTCAGTGATGATATTGATACCACTTTTAGTGCTTAATGTCAGCTATCCCGTAGCCCTTATGGTTATTGTCTTTATCTGCGGTCTTATTCCATTAGTCGGCCATACAATTGGCGCAATCATTGTAGGCACTGTGGCCTTATTCCACTCACTACCGGCGGCTTTAATAATTGTGGCTTACTACTTCTTGTATCAACAGATAGAAAATTATGTTATTCAGCCTAAAATCCAGGCAAACTCCACCAACATGTCCCCACTGCTGGTATTTTCATCTGTAATTATTGGTGTGAGTTTTGGCGGCCTCTTTGGAGGTCTGGTGGCCATACCCATAGCTGGCTGTATACGAATTTTATTCTTAGATTACCTGACTACGCAGGGATATTTGAGCGAAGACACGGTACGCAGCGAAATTCATCAGAAGTCTAAAGCCTGAACCAGATCTGCCCGTAGTCAGTGTCACGTATGCCGAGGTTTTGTTGAATCAGTTCGTCACGTAATTTGTCTGACGGCGCCCACTGCTTTTTGTCACGGGCAGCCTGACGTTGTTTTAACAAGTCTTTTTGGGTTTTAGATATATCTTCACTAAAAAGGCTAAGCCCAAGAGTGGTTTCCAGTTGGGTTATAAAAAGTTCAAATGCTTGGCGGTCAGCGCTACTAACCAGCTGTTCTTTGACCTTATTTTCTACCTGGCTTAATACGGCAAGAGCTTCGGGTGTATTGAGGTCGTTCAATAGCGGTTTGGCAATTGCCGCAATCCAGACTTTGTAGGCATCCTCTTGTGATGCTTCTCCATCTTTTGGTTCTATGACCTGCCAGCGCAAATCGGCCATTTCTCTAAGACTTTTGAGGCGGTTTTGGGCTGCTTCAAGGTTATCCCAGGTGAAGTTGGTTTGGCTGCGATAATGGGCTTGCAGCATCATTAGGCGGAAAGCCAGGGGGTCGTAACCTTTTTCCTGAATGTCACGAAGTGTGAAGAAGTTGTTGAGTGATTTACTCATTTTTTTGCCGTCCACTAGCAGGTGTTCGTTATGCACAAAATATCTAGCATATATAGGATCGGAATGCAGAGCTGTACTCTGGGCAATTTCATTCTCGTGGTGTGGGAATATGAGGTCTACACCTCCCGTGTGAATATCAAACGGTTGCCCCAGGTTGTCCACACTCATAGCTGAGCACTCAATATGCCACCCCGGTCGGCCGGTTAAATCATGGCCGTCTAGCTTGAACTCCCAGGCCGGCTCACCAGCCTTGCGAGTTTTCCATAAGGCAAAATCGTGAACAGACTCTTTGTCGTACTCATCATTATCAATCCTGGCTGCACTAGTATTGGCGCTGTTTAGCTTCAATAGTTGCCCATATTGCTTGCCACTTTTTTTATATTTCTCTATCGAAAAATAAACGCCGTCATCTGTGGCGTAGGCAAAACCGTGTTTGTAAAGCTGATGTATGAGTTCACGCATAGGCTCTATATTGTCGGTGGCTTTTACGAATTGGACGGCGCCCACATCATTGCCGATGGCAACCATGTCTTGCAAGAAAATCATAGCGTATTCTTCGGTCAGCTTTTTTAAGGCTTCTTCTGGTGCTATGTCAGTATATTGTTCCAGGCTTCGGCGGATAGTTTTATCGTCTACGTCAGTAAAATTCATGACATGTTTAACTTGATAGCCTGTCATTTGCAAAGCTCGGCGGAGCATATCAGCCGCAATAAACGAACTTAAATTGCCAATGTGAATATGGTCATAAACTGTCGGCCCACAAGAATAGATAGACGCATGCTTATCTTTAAGAGGCTTAAAGTCTTCTACTTTTCTGCTTAGTGTGTTGTAGAGTTTCATGCTTTGCCTCCAAGTCTATCGAGCAGCTGGGTAGCTTTAGTTATACATTCGGCTTTAACGTCTTCCAGCGAGCGGCCATCTGTTATCTTAAACCCGCTAGCATAGGCATGACCGCCACCTCCAAAATGCGTAGCTAGCTCGCTAGCGATATGCCCATTATGATTAGCGCGAATTGAACCAGTGATTTTACCGTCTTTGTAACTTTTAAGCACAATGGCCACCAACACTCCTTCGGTCTGCAACATGTCTGTTTGGATTAAGGGTGCTGGGTTGTAGAGTGGGCTGTATTCGGCTATCTCCGCGTATGGTATGGCAACGAAAGCAATTTTGCCATCAAACAGTAACTCAGTTCGGTCAATCAGCTTGGCTTTGTAGCGAAAGATTAACTCGGGCATTTTAGTAAGCGCCCGACGAGCTTCTTCAAGGGCCGAGCGATCAACACCCGACTCAATTAAGTCGGCAATTGTGCGGTAAGTCTGGGGCGTTGTGCCTTCACTAGAAAGTCCCAATGAGTCAGATAAAATTGAACTTGTAATATGAGTTTTTGCCTGTAAATTTAAAGTCCAATTGAGTTCTTGAGCCAACTTGTAGATCACTTCGCCAGTGGCTACAGCTTCACTATCATTAATAACAATCGTGGCGTAAGGTATGTCACATTCTACACCTGAGTGATGATCCAGGACGACTACTGGCTTACTGGCCACCCAACCTCGGTACTCGCTTTGCTCGAGCTTTTCTAAAAGTACCAGTGCACTGGTGTCAACTACGAAACTCATATCAAACTTAGCCGGCACATCGTTGCTAACTCTATCCCAGCCCTTGATGTGTTTTAGATAGTCAGGAATATCGACGCCGCAGTAGAGGTGTGTTTTCTTACCTAGATCACCTAAAATCTCTTCCAAAGCCAAGGCGCTAGCTAGGCTATCCCCGTCTGGATTATCGGCCTGGATTATCAGAACAGACTGACTTGAGTCTACCAGTTCTTTTATCTCATTAGTTTTCATAATAC
>DATIIF010000010.1:0-3534 GCA_035479935.1 Patescibacteria group bacterium | reverse complement strand
AATGTGTCTATAGTTGGCGGCGGTCAAAACCCACGCCCAGGTGAAATAAGTCTTAGCCATCAAGGCGTATTATTCTTTGACGAATTCCCAGAATTTAATCGCGATACTATTGAAGCCTTGCGGCAACCATTAGAAGATAGGGTTATCACCGTGGCTAGAGCTAAAGACACTATTACCTACCCCGCTAAGTTCATTCTAGTTGCCACATCAAATCCTTGCCCGTGCGGTTATTTTGGCACATCTAAGGACTGTGTTTGTCTGCCTGGCCAGATTAGCAAATACCAAAATAAGATTTCTGGACCAATTATTGACCGTATTGATCTTTTTATTGATGTCGACGAGGTAGAACATAATACGCTTCTAAGCGAAGGCAATAAAAGCATAAATAGTCTTTCGGTTAGATCCAAAGTAATGGCGGCACGAAAAAGTCAGTTTGAAAGATTCGGTTCGTCTATGCTTAATGCCGAGATGTCTAATCGTGATATAAAGACTAAGGCCAAATTGACGAAAGATGCGGAGACTATTTTAAACAACGCTGCCGACAAATTACAGATCTCAGCAAGAAGTTATATGCGAGCCATCAAGGTAGCGCGAACAATTGCTGATTTAGCAGATTCTGAGACTATTGACGCGCCCCACATCACTGAAGCTTTGCAATATCGCAAGGCCAGAAGCGTTTTGTAGTTGACCTCTGTTGGTCAAACTGTTAGAATGCTCGTAAATCAGTTAACCCGAGGAATTAAGAGGAGACGAATAGTATCAACAAATACGTACGCCTGAATGAAGCCATTCGGGCCTCTGAGTTAAGGGTTATTGATGAAGATGGGCAGCAGCTTGGTATTCTATCGCGTAGCGAAGCCTTAAAAATGGCGGAGCAACAAGGTTTGGATTTAGTTGAGATATCTCCTGAAGCCAATCCTCCGGTGGTAAAGATTATTGACTGGGGGAAGTACAATTACCAACGCACAAAACAAATCCAAAAAAGTAGAAAAAATTCCAAAACCCTTGAGGTCAAGCAAATGCGTTTCGGACTAAAGATCAGTGACCACGACATGGGTGTAAAGATAAGAAAAGTGACCGGTTTCCTAGACGAAGGACATAAGGTAAAATTAGTTATCTTCTATAGGGGACGCGAGATGGCTCACAGAGATCTAGGCTTTAAGCTCGCTGAGAAAGTTATAGAAGGCTTTGGTGAAACTATTATTGTCGACCAGCCTCCACAACTTGCCGGTAAACAATTGAGTTTCGTGGTAAGGAGCAATCCCGCCGCCAAAAAGACGCCAAAACAACAAGAAGTCTCGCCTGTTGAAGTAAACAAAGCAGACGCCTAAGTAAGGAGAAGAGATGCCTAAGTTAAAGACTCATAGCGGCACCAAAGACCGCATTAAACTTTCCAAGACTGGTAAGGTGCTACGCCGCCATTCTATGATTAGCCATTTCTTACAGAAAAAAAGTGCTTCACGTAAGCGAAGTTTTGCTGGTCTTGAGAGTGTTACAGGTAAGAGCAAAAGGAATATCAAGCGCAACTTAGGGGTATAAGACCCTTAATTCTTGTGTCAGTTAAGGAGTAATTATGAGAGTCAAACGAGGCGTCACTAGCCACGCCAAACATCAGAAAATCCGTCACGCCACTAAAGGCATGACTCGCGGTAATCGCAGTAGTATTAAACGTGGCAAACAAACTATAACTAAATCCCTGCAGTTCGCTACACGCGACCGTAAAAATCGTAAACGAACTTTCAGACAGCTTTGGAATGCGCGTATCAACGCCGGTGCCAGGCTAAACGGCACAACATATAGTCGCTTAATTGCATCGCTAAAGAAGGCCAACATAACTTTAGACCGTAAAATCTTAGCCGAGCTGGCTGTTAATGAACCAAAGGCCTTTAGCGAAGTTGTAAAATCAGCCAACAAATAAACTGTTTATGTTATAATAAGTTTTGTCAGGTTGCCGGCTAATCGCGGTGCCCGAAAGGGCAACGAGGAAAGTCCGGGCAGCATATAGCAAAGGCAGTTGCTAACAGCAACCGGGGGTAACCCTAGGGAAAGTGCCACAGAAACGAAACCGCCCTGCAAGGGGTAAGGGTGAAACGAGTGGGGTAAAAGCCCACAGTTCTTGTCGGTGACGACGAGAAGAGGTAAACCCTGTCTGCTGCAAGGAGATAGCCTATCGGACGGCTCGTCACGGCTGTCGCTAAACCCGCTCGATATCGAGAGTAATCTCGCTACTAGATAGATGATTAGCTAAAACAGAACCCGGCTTACGGACAATCTGACTATAAAAACCGCTCAAGATAGAGCGGTTTTTAATTCTTGTTAAGTTCGGCGTCCAAGGTAGTATTAACTTCGGCGTCGGCTAACTTATTGAGTTCACGTGGCACATGTTGGTAAGTTACTTTTTTGAAATTTTTGGCACGTTCTTGAATAGCTACATAAATGGGCCAAAGATCGCGGTTCTTAACCTTGAATATGCCCTTCAGCTGATTAATAACTAGCAAGCTATCCATAAAGACCATGACTTCCCTGGCGCCTAGTTTTTGGGCTTGTTCCAGACCAAATTTGAGAGCTTGATACTCGGCCTGATTATTAGTGGTAATACCTAAATAAACACCGGTTTTAAAGATAATGTTGTCGTCCATGTCCAAAAGTACAAAACCTGAGGCTGAGGGGCCAGGGTTGCCACGTGAACCGCCATCAGCATAAAGCTTAATTTCTGTATGCTCGGGTGCTTTTGTAATGGCTTTTAGCCCTCCAGGATCCGTTTTGTATAGATTATCTATAGCTTTTGCTAATTTACGATCTCTGTCAGTCACTTTGTCCCCCGCATCATGCGTACTTAGCCATATCTCTACGACATTCCATTTGTTGTGCCAACGTGGGTGGTGATTTTGCCTTTCAGCTTCAGCTGCAACGGCTTGCATGAACTGAAAAGCTTGGTCAAAATCTTTGAATTCAAACTTTCTATACAAAGCACCGTCTTTTTCTTGCCACATTATGACTTACGCATCACGTCTTTCTAAGCTGGGCAAAGCCCAACTTTGCAAGACGTTCTTGGCACCCAGCACATTTTTCAGCCGCGGTACTCCTTCACAGTATTCCTTATACAGCTCAGTTCGTTCTTCGCTGAGAAAATGCACTGAGTGCACAAGTGCGAAAGTCATATACATTCCTATATCCTATCATGGTCGGGGATGCGGGATTTGAACCCACGACCTCGCGGCCCCCAGCCGCGCGCGCTACCAACTGCGCCAATCCCCGTTTACCATAATCTTATCTTATGAACTCTAATTAAAAACTGGGTGCCAAGATGACAACCTGGTAAACAATCGCCAGGTGGGTGCTCGCACAACAAAACCTCGGCCTTGTATGGATATTGAGCTCCCTAATGATAAGTATTCAGATTATCATTAACTTGGCTTTCCCAGCCTGGTTTTATTATAACTTATAGAGCAGGAAATTTGAGATAACGTTATTAAGGTGAACAAGGATATCGCTAAAACCAGGAACAAGTAGAATCAAACCAAATATTATGAA
>DATIIF010000009.1:0-5012 GCA_035479935.1 Patescibacteria group bacterium | reverse complement strand
ACCAAACCGCCGGCGAACAAGGCAACGTGCAGTAGGCGCAAGAACACAATCCTTGAAAATTCAGAACCAGTCAGAAAATTGATTAACCGGAGTGGCCAGCTCATTAGATAGTAATAAAGGTAGGAAGTGTTCCGGGTGATTTCGCCCAAGAAATCTAAAGATGGGTGTTGTGTGCTTATAAAGGGATTGAGCCTTTCGGTGTATACCTCGATGAAGCCGATGTGGACGCCTTCGTCAAAAATATAGGGCCTGAAACTCAAGGCGTACCAAGTACCTTGTAGGACAGATAAAGCAATTATCAGACGAAAGAATATTTGGCTCGCAAGCAGGTTTTGAATTTTCTTTGCATTTTTGCCGACGCTGCTCATGCGCCAAGTATATACGAGGCAGCTCGGCTAAGGAATGTATTGTTGATATACTACTAGGGATGAAAATACTTGTTACCGGCGGTGCAGGATTTATTGGCTCCAATTTTGTGCGTCATATATATAAGCAGCGGCCGGACTGGCAAATCACAGTTTTAGACGCCCTGACCTATGCTGGGAATAAAGCTAATCTGGATGGCCTGGACGAGTCGCGCGTTAAATTGGTGGTTGGTAATATTTGCGATGAAGCGACTGTAGATAAGTTGGTTGCAGATAACGACGCCGTAGTGCATTACGCCGCCGAAACTCATGTTGATAATTCCCTGCACTCACCCTGGCCATTTGTGGAAACGAATGTAGTTGGGACTTACCGAATCCTAGAAGCAGTCCGCAAGCATAAAAAACGTCTGCACCATATTTCAACTGATGAGGTCTATGGCGACCTAGGGCTTGATGGAAACGATAAGTTTTCTGAAAACTCTCCCTATGATCCGCGCAGTCCTTATTCAGCCAGCAAGGCAGGTTCAGACCATTTAGTCCGTGCCTGGGTTCATTCGTTTGACGTTCAGGCGACTTTGTCGAATTGCTCCAACAATTACGGACCGTATCAGCATGTTGAAAAAGTGATTCCTCGAAATATCACCAACGTACTCACGGGAATTAAGCCAAAACTTTACGGCGAGGGTAGAAACATCCGCGATTGGATCCATGCAGAAGACCACTCATCGGCTGTGCTGGCAATACTTGAAAAAGGCAAAGTGGGTGAAACCTACATGATTGGCGCCGATGGCGAGAAAAACAATAAAGAATTGATTGAAACTATTTTGGAACTGATGGGCAAACCAAAAGACGGCTACGAATTAGTGACTGACCGTCCAGGCCACGATTTACGCTACGCCATTGATGCCAGTAAATTGCGCCAAGAGCTAGGCTGGGAGCCAAAATACTCAGATTTCCGGGAAGGTCTGAAACAGACAATTCAATGGTACAAGACTAATCAGGACTGGTGGCAGCCCAAAAAAGATGAGACCGAAGCCAAGTATAAGGAGCTCGGGCGATGATGTTTGAAAAACAGGCAACTGAAATTGAAGGCCTCTACACTGTTAGATTCAAAGTTTTCGAAGATGAGCGTGGCTCGGTCATGGAATTTTACCGCCAATCTGATTTTGAGGCGGCCGGTTTGCCTAATCTTGGCGATCGTCCGCAAGTAAACGCACCGCTGACTGTCAAAGGCGCACTTCGCGGCATTCACGCCGAGGATGCCCACAAATTAGTTTCGGTTGCCGCTGGTAAAATTTATGCTGTCATAGTAGATTTACGCAAAGATTCGCCGACCAAAGGCAAATGGCAAGGTTTTGAACTCGAGCGTGGCCAAGGTTTGTTCGTATCGAGAGGTTTAGGCAATTCTTTCCAGTCGATCAGCGATGAACCATCGATTTATTTGTACTACTTTGAGCAAGAGTGGAAACCAGACATGCCTGGATTTTCGTGTAACCCACTCGATCCAGACCTGGCAATTGATTGGCCTATTAAAGACGGCATGATCGTTTCTGATAAAGACCGCAACAACCCGACCTTAAAGGAAGTTTTGGCGTGAGTATTCTGATAGTCGGCGGTAAGGGGCAGCTAGGTTTGGCGTTAAGGGCAAAATATCCCGAGGCAAGATGGGTTGATATTGATGAGCTTGATATTACGAGTAAAGAAGCTGTTGAGAGTTTTGACTGGTCCGACATTGACACCATTTTGAACGCCGCGGCTTATACCAACGTGGACGGTGCCGAAACCGAAGAAGGTAAAAAATTTGCTCGGGCTGTCAATGCGGAGGCGGTAGCCAACCTGGCAGAAGTAGCTAAGAAAAAAGACGCGACTTTGGTGCACATATCGACTGATTACGTTTTTGACGGCACTATAAACCCTCATACAGAAGATGAACCGTTTAGCCCGCTAAGCGTCTATGGCCGCACCAAAGCAGAGGGCGATAAAGCCGTTATGGGCGTGCCTAAACATTATTTGATTCGTACGTCATGGGTAATTGGCGAGGGTAAAAATTTTGTCCGCACAATGCTGGATCTCGGTAAACAAGGTGTCAACCCAACAGTTGTGAGCGACCAAGTTGGCCGATTAACTTTTACGAGCGAGCTGGTTCTGGCCATTGATCATTTACTGAGCGTTAAAGCACCATTCGGCACTTACAACGTTAGCAATGATGGTGAACCGGCCAGTTGGGCAGAGATTACCCGTACAATTTTTAAAGAAGCTGGCTTAGAAAACACGGTCAACAACACGACAACCGAAGAATATTACAAAGGCAAGGCCAATATTGCACCTCGGCCTCTTCAGAGTACACTTGATTTAGGCAAAATTCAGACCACCGGCTTTAAGCCCAGAGATTGGCACGAAGATTTGAAAGAATATGTAAAGAAGGAGACGAGTTCATGAAAGGCATTATCTTAGCTGGCGGTTCCGGCACGAGACTTTACCCAATTACCAAAGGCATTTGCAAACAATTAATGCCAATTTATGACAAGCCGATGATTTATTACCCACTGTCGACTTTAATGCTAGCTGGCATCCGTGACATATTGATTATTACTACACCAATTGACCAAGAACGATTTAAAAACTTGCTGGGTGATGGTTCTGATATAGGTTGTAAATTTACTTATGTCGCCCAAGACGAACCTCGTGGCCTTGCCGATGCCTTTATTGTTGGCGCCGATTTTATTGGCGAGGACAAGGTTTGTTTGATTCTTGGTGATAACATTTTCTACGGCGTCGGTTTTGGCGAGCAGCTAGAAAAAAACGCTGACCCCGATGGTGGCATTATCTTTGCCTATCACACCGCTACGCCAGAACGTTTGGGAGTTGTAGAATTCGATGGAAATATGCGGGCTATTTCGATTGAAGAAAAGCCTGAAAAGCCAAAATCTAGCTATGGTATACCGGGGCTCTACTTTTTCGACAATGATGTCGTAGAGATTGCCAAGCAGGTTAAGCCAAGCGCCCGCGGCGAACTGGAAATTACCGAAATCCATAACGCTTATTTAAAACGCGGCAAGCTTCAGGTTAGGGTCATGGACCGCGGTACGGCTTGGATGGACCCTGGCAATTTTGATGATGTGTTGCAAGCCGCCCATTTTATACAAGTAATTGAGCAGCGTCAGAACCTAAAGATTGGCTGTATTGAAGAGGTCGCCTACCGCCAAGGTTTTATAGATGCCTCTCAGCTAGAGAAATTGGCAAATGGGCCACTAAAAAAGAGCGGCTACGGCCAATATTTGTTAAGTTTGATTAGTTAGACTTTGTGGTTTTTAGTACGTAGTGAACGGTTAATTGCGTATATTGCTACTAGGCCCACAGCTATATCGATGACTAATGTTAATAATCTCCACAAAATAATTCCGGCATTGCCGACGCTGAATTTGTTATAAACAAGCTCCCTAACGCCAATCCCACCTGGCGCAAAGATTGCAAGTATACCCAAGGCCACGGCCATTGCATTGGTGGCCACAGCTGAGGCAAACTCAATCTGCTGCCCAGTTGCTAGGACTATAAGATAAAAAGCTAGGCCAGCAATCAGCCAGCCAGCCAGCGGCAAGATAAATAGTTTCGCCCAGTCACGGCCCGATATTTTTATGGCAGTCTTTGGCAATTTAAAAACCGGCACAAAACATACCGCGAATAGTCCCAGTAAAAATAACAGGCCTGCAAATGTCCCAAGAAATGCCGAGGCGTGGTAAATCAAGAACAGCAGGGCAATGCAAAACCCGGCAGACAAAATATTGAAGTTTTCAATCAGCTGGACGGCAGAGCTTTGTTTCATTGGCAAACCTAACTTTTTGGCATAAACAGCGCGTGATGAGAAGGTAAATACACTACTCGGCAAGTACTTGTACGGTTGGGAAGCAAAAAAGGCTAGCCACTGGTGAGACTGGGGAAATTTCTCATATTTGTCAGAGATCTGCATCCAATGCAAGGAGAGTAAGCCATAAAAAGCCAAGAAGCATAGTATGGAGAGCACAATGTGCAGGGGCTTATTCAGCAATATCCCTAAATCGACTGAAGCGGTGAGTTTATCAAATTTTTGTACGACAAACCATATGAGTGCGCCATAAAAAACAATTTGCACTGCAAGCAGTAAGCTGCGCTTAGACATCTTTGTTTTCTACCAGTAGCTGGGTCCATGGCAAGGGTTTGCGGATTTCTTTAACTTCCCCGAACTGGGTAGCTAGCAGGTGCATAAGGCTTTTTGATGACCAGTGATTTAAATGCCCTGGCGTATTGCCTAAGTCACTCCAGTACTTGCCACGCAGCATATTCAAGCTTCGCCACAATGGCTCACGAGGCACGCCGATAATCAGATAACCGCCTGGTTTGAGTACTCGCTTAATTTCTTGCAGAGCTTTGCTTGGAAAATCCAGGTGCTCCAAAACTTCCAGCAAGAAAATGAGGTCAAAGCTGTCGTCGGCATGCTTGAGCTCATAGACGCTTTCCTGGGTTATTTTCATACCAGGATTATTTTTCTTGGCGTCAGGAATTTGATGTTTAACATATTCAGAAGCCTCGAGGACCATGCCTTTCGGCAGCATGTCCGCTAACCTTTGAGTTGATAAACCTTCGCCACAACCCAGTTCAATAGCCCGTCCC
>DATIIF010000008.1:0-13796 GCA_035479935.1 Patescibacteria group bacterium | reverse complement strand
CTCATAGCACCGCGAATTTTCTCGGGCGTATGGGCGTAATCGCTATAGAGATTTGGAACGATTTCTTCCATGCGGCGTTGTAACCCAGGAAATTTATTAACGAGCTCTGTTAATTTACTAGCATTGGTTTTGGTAACTTCTTGCATAGCTTGGACGGCTAGCCAGGCGTCTAGCCGGTTGTAATGGCCAGCAAGGCCAATTTGTTCTATATTTGGATCGCTAGAATCCAAAAGTGAATAGTGGGTGTTTGCGGCGAGGCCAAGGTAGTCATAATCTTCCTGCCAGACAACTGTCCAATCACTTTGGCTTATAAATTCCCGAAAGGCCGCTTGGTAATCTTCACGCGTTGGAAAAATTTCATGATGATCCCAGCTAACACCGGTAATAATACTCAAGTGAGGCTCAAAAGCTAAGAAATTTCGGTCAAATTCGTCGGCCTCATAAACGAAATACTCCGATTTTTCAGCGTATTGTCCCATGTCGCCAAAGCTAATTTTGGCCCCCACAGAATATGAAACGGGTATTTTTAGCTGTTTAAACAGCCAGATAATCATAGCTGTCGTGGTAGTTTTGCCGTGAGTACCGGCAACGGCTATCATTTTCAGGTCTTTTTCTTTAAGGATCAGGTTTATAAGTTCGTCACGCTTGGAAGTCTTGATGTCTTGGGCGCGGCAAAACTCTAGTTCTGGTGCTTTGGAGTTTTCAATAGCCACTGCCGAGGAATAAACCAGCCAGTCAATTGGCTTTTTTGCATGTGTATCGGCAATTTGGTTCTCTGTTTGACCGATATTTATGTCGGCAATGCCGTGTTTCTTCAAATACTCGATGTAGCTAGAATCTTGTTTGTCCGAACCAGATACTTCGTATCCTGCTTGTTTGGCAATCAAAGCCAGTGGACCGATGGCTGTGCCACCTATTCCAGAAAAGAAGATGTGCATGACAATAGTCTAGCAGTCTTACAGCCTGTCAGTCCAAAAGCCGGGACATTCAAACATTGGGTATTTCCTAGAGTAATTAAGTAAATTAGAAATTAGAAATTTATCCCCGTATAATCATAAATAAGATGTTTAACAAAAATATTAACAATCACTGGGCATTATTTAGGGTGCTCAGCTACTCTTTCTTGATCGTTGGCCTGATAGTTAGCGGCTTAATTTTTGTCTTTGCTTACCGGCAAAATAACATCACTGCCCTTAGTTTGCGTGACAAATTGCTAGAGGTAGATAAGAACAATGGCAATGTTGAATTAGCCCTAACTGAACTTAGGGAATTTACCTACTGGCATATGAATGCCAATCTGAGCGGTGGCGCAAGCAATATTTATCCGCCAATCCAGCTTAAATATACCTATGAACGACTGGTTGCAACCGAAAAGCAGCACGTAATTAATGCCCAAAAACAAGTAACAGACGATGCTAATGCGCACTGTGCTATAGCTGTCCCCCAAAATGGCCCGGGCACTAACCGAATTCCTTGTATTACACAATACATTCAAGACCATCCGGTGAAAGAACAGCCCATCAGGGATGATTTATACAAGTTTGACTTTGCTTCTCCACGCTGGTCGCCGGATCGTGCTGGTTGGAGCCTTGTCATCACTCTTATCTTCGGGCTTTTACTCGCTAGCCGACTCATATTAGATGAGTGGTTAAAGCATTCACTTGCTGATTAGCTTTCGCGCGGCAAACCACGGAATTTATTCCGTGGTTGAGCCGGCGCCAGAGACTGACTAGCGGCAGTCTCTGGCGAGTCCCAGCCGAAGGCTGGAGTGAGGCAACAAACCCCTTGGCGTGAGCCAGGGGTGTTTGATTAGTTGGAATAAAAAATACATCCCCTGATGGTGGCGGGGGATGTATTCGGCAGTTCTCTACCTATGGTTTTTTGTTTGTGGTGGTTGTTGGAGTGGTCGTAGTTGGTGTAGTGGTCGTATTTGTTGTAGTACTAGCTGCCTGACAAGTTTGACCCTTTGGATTGTCAGCGATGTACTTCTTAATAGCGCCTGGCACAGTATTCTCACCGCTATCGTCTTTCAGGTTCTCCCAGAAGATGACTTGGTCACGGCTAACTATCATACTGTTGTTTGGACGGTGTAGTTCACAACCTAGTTTGACCAACGTTACTTTAGACTGAGTCTTAGTTTGGTCTTTTTGATCTGGTTGAACTTGCTGTTCTACACTTAGGTAGTAAATATCATCCATCTGCAGGTATTTGTCGTTCATGGTCTTAATTTTACCGAAGTAAACCTGGCCGCCATTTAAGAAGATAGCTTGATATTTGTCTGATTGAACGTATTTGTTTTCGCTAGCTGGGCCGCCTAATGCCACATACAATATAAGAGCGACAACCACTACTGTTGCTGAAAACAGTAAAGCGACTGACGCTAAACGCCAACCAATAAATTTCTTAGCTCCACGACTACTACGAGGCGCTGGTACACTTGTATTTTCACTGACCCTTGGGGCTGGGTGATTCTCACGGTTATTAAAATCCATAAAAGCCTTCCACCTTTACCTTAACATTAGTTACAAAAACGATTGTAATTCATAAGCGTGTTACTGCGCAAGACCCGCGGCTTCTTTATGATAAAAACACTACAATTTGTTGATAAAAGTTGGCTAGGGGTTGACAATCTAAAACTCCCCAGAGTATCGTAGGGGTACCATTACTAAGTTAAGAGGGGAGCATTTGTAGCAATGGCATACAAGCACACAAACTCTAAGGGTGTAACATACTACCTAAATTCAAAAAACGTCACGCTTCGGGGTGGCAAACAACAAATGATTTACTACTTCAGCAAGGATCAGCGCCCAGAAGCCGCTGAACTTCCTGATGGCTTCACAGTCAACGAAAACCCACGCAACGGGTTCTTGACCGTTAAGCGCAAATAACACAGTTACTTCAAAAACAGGAGGGCGCCCCCAATAGGGGTGCTCTTTTGTTTTCTTAACCTGTTAAGTATTACGTGATACAATTCTCTAGTCTATGAAAGATGTAATCCTAGAAGTAAAAAAACTTACCAAGAGCTATGACGACAAAAAGGTCGTTAAAAGTATTAGCTTTGAAGTTCAGCGCGGCGAAATCTTTGGAATCTTGGGGCCTAACGGTGCCGGAAAAACTACCACCCTTGAGATGATTGAAACTATTAGGCCAATCGACAGCGGCACGGCAGTCATTGATGGCATTGACGTCCATAACGATCCTCAGGCTATCAAATACATTATTGGGGTCCAACCTCAGTCGCCGGCCTTTATGGATAAAACTAAGCTTACCGAACAGTTGGAGCAGCTAGCCTCGGCATATGGTGAGAAAGTCAATTCCAAAGAACTGCTTGAGGAAGTCGGCCTATTAGATAAGGCCAATTCTTTTGTAGAGAGCATGTCGGGGGGACAAAAACAGAGGTTTAGCATCGTAGCTTCGCTTGTTCACAAACCGAAGGTCTTTTTCATGGATGAACCCACAACTGGTTTAGACCCCCAAGCCCGCCGCAACCTCTGGGATTTAATCAGTGAAATTCGTGACAAAGGGGTAACCGTTATTTTGACAACCCATTATATGGAAGAGGCCGAACTACTTTGTGATCGCGTGGCAATTATGGATAAGGGCAAAATTATTGCCCTGGACAAGCCAAACAACCTGGTTAAGGCATTGCTTAAAAAGGGTTTTAAGAAGCAGCAACAAGTGGAGCAAGCTAACCTGGAAGATGTCTTTATTGAACTTACCGGAAAGGCTTTAAGGGATTGATATGAATAAGAAATCCTTTTTGCCAGTTTGGGTTTTCGCCAAAATATCCATTCGCCGGGCCTTTCGCGATAAACTAGCGATCTTCTTTATATTTTTGTTCCCGCTAATCTTCTTATTCGTTTTTGGTGGCATTTTTGGCAAAAGTGGCCATGATGTCAGTTTCCGCGTGGCCTTTATTAACCAATCGCAAAGTACCTTCGCAGATAACTTTGCCCAGCAAATTAAAAATAGTAAGACGTTTAAGGTTGATCCAAAAGCCACAACCCTAGACGAGGCTAAAGAAAAAATGAGCCGTAGCCAACTGGATGCCGCAATTGTACTGCCGACAGATTTCGGTGAACAGAAAAATGGACACCCTGCTGGCGAGGCCACCATTGTATATACCCAGAATAATGAACAAGCCGGACAGACTCTAGCTACAGTTCTAGACGGACAAGTCTTTAAGTCTATTAATGAACGTTTTGGGCGCATAGATACACCTTTCACGGTTAAGGGGGAGAGACTAAATAATAAAAGCCTGACCCAGTTTGATTACACTTTCGCCGGTCTTCTTGGCTTCTCCATCATTGGTCTGGGCATTTTCGGACCAATCAATTTCTTTCCTGAAATGAAGAAACAGGGTGTATTGCGCCGCTTGCACACCACACCCCTAAAAGTCTGGCAATTTTTTGTAGCCAATGTTCTTTCCCAGGCGGTGATTGGCATTATTAGCCTAGCAATGCAATTTGTCGTAGCAATGACCGTTTTCCACCTTAGGGTCACAGGTAGTTTTCTTGAACTAGCAATTTTCCTAATATTCAGTATTATGACAATTTTTGGAATAGGCATGGCCATAGGCGGCTGGGCGCAAAACGAACGCCAGGCTCAACCGCTAGGCAACCTGGTAGTTTTCCCCATGATGTTTCTATCTGGTACCTTTTTCCCGCGTTTCTTAATGCCGGAGTGGTTGCAAAAGGTGTCCAGCTTTTTGCCGCTAACACCGGTAATCGACGGCATTCGTTTGATTGCTACCGAAGGCAAGCATCTGACCGACCTAGGTGCTCAGCTTGGCCTGATGGCTGTTTGGCTGTTTGTTGTTTATTGGATAGCTTTCCGCGTCTTCCGCTGGGAATAGACTTCAATACTTGCCTTCTTAGCGTAAGCATGTTATAATACAGACTATGTCCAGGCCACATAACCCCGAAACAAATCAGCCAATACAATCTTGGTCTGAATTTCAAGATGTGGCGCGTCAGACAGCAGGTCTTGATCACGCTGTTGATGATCCCGGAAGACCATTTGAATCCACCACTGAATTAACTGATCCCAATATATCTGCAGAACCCGTTTCAGCTGATGGGCGGGAGGTACCTAAAGATATTTATAGTCACATGGATCAAATCATGGAAAGAGTTAAGGCTAAAAATGCTTTGGCGGATACCGCACTCCAAGCTGCTCAGGACGAACGTGAAGATCCTTGGGCTTCAATGGGTGGCGGCCACAACACTTATCATCAAGAAGGCTTTTTGCCTACTGGGCGGG
The DNA here is from genome assembly GCA_035479935.1 of Patescibacteria group bacterium. Taxonomy (GTDB): domain Bacteria; phylum Patescibacteriota; class Saccharimonadia; order Saccharimonadales; family JACOTW01; genus DATIIF01. Next base: position 8,534 of record DATIIF010000008.1, on the reverse strand, counting down.
AAGAAGATGCCACCGTAACACTTGCTCGCACGCGAAAGGGTCAACTCGTCCACCGCGTTAAGTTAGCCGGACATTTCATTGACGTACAAGTCGATGAGCATCGTCCCAATAGTAACCAGATAGAAGCTGCCAAAAAGAGCCTTGTTAGGGGTGGCGGGACGCTTGAATCTCGGCTTACGCCCAAGAACAAAAAGAAATAATCTAGCTGATACAATACACGCCATGGATATGCTGGATAGTTTGCCTCGGCCGTTTTTTGTTTTGGCGCCGATGGACGACGTTACCGACACCGTTTTTCGCCAGGTGGTTGCGGATTGTGCTCCGCCAGATCTGTTTTTTACAGAATTCGTAAACGTTGATGCCTTGCAAAGCCAGGGGCGGGAAGCCACCCTGACTCGACTAAAATTTACCGATAAAGAGAAACCACTAATCGCTCAGATATGGGGTAAAAACCCGGAAAACTTTTATAAAACCGCCCAAGAGATAGTGAAGATGGGTTATGACGGAGTTGATATTAACTTCGGATGTCCCGATAAAAATGTGGTAAGAAATGGTGCCTGTTCGGCCTTTATTTTGCCTGAAAACAGGAAAGGGGCAAAGGAAATCGTTGAGGCTACCAGGGAAGGGCTAAACAATTCCCTGCCCCTGTCCGTTAAAACGCGGCTGGGGTTTAGTGATGTCGACTATTCTTGGCACGAATTTCTGTTAGGATTAAACCTTAACATGTTAAGTATACATGGCCGAACCAAGAAACAAATGAGCAAAGTCCCGGCTGATTGGGAAAAAATTGCCGAAATCCGGAAATTGCGTGACCAGCTCTCCCCTCATACGTTAATCGTTGGTAACGGCGATGTCATCACCAGATCTCAGGGCTCAAAGCTCGCGGCTCAATACTCACTCGATGGCATTATGATTGGCCGCGGCATCTTCCAGGACCCGTTTGTTTTTGCAAGCAAGAGCCCGTGGGCAGACTGGGGCAAGGAGCAGAAAATAGCGTTGTATCGCAAACATGTCGAGCTATTTGTAAAAGCATGGCCTAACGGCGAACGTAAAATCGCACCACTGAACAAATTCTGCAAAATCTACATAAATGGCTTCGACGGCGCCAAAGAACTGCGCGAAAAATTGATGAATTCAAAAAGCATGGATCAAATACTTAGCCTGTTAAGCAAGTAAATGAGCATAAATTCATAAAAACCCTATTGCAATAATCTGGCATAGGAATATTATTATCTCACTATCGCCCTTGAGCGATAGCACATTAACAGGAATAGATTATTTCCCCAAGATCACATGGTTGCTAACAAGCTGAACTCATTACTGAAACCGCACTAAACAAAGGCAGTACGGCCTTCTAACCTTAGTGAGGTTAAGCAAAGAGTTGAGCGCAGCGACTGCGCGATCTTGAGGAGAGTCCTCTTGATCACTGACCGAGGAGGTCGTAGTGAAGCCATTCGAAGTACCTGTGTACTACGGAGATGAGGACGGAGGAGGCAGTGGCCCAGCCGCTGTCATCGATGCCCCTGTCGCAGGCGATGTTGCTGAGGTACCGACCACAGCAACCGCTGACGACGAAGCAGTCGTCGACACGGACGCAACCGCGGATGCGGATCTCGCAGCCGCCACAGACCAGGAGCCCGAAGATGTCGAGCACCAGGAAGACGACGAGCAAGTCGAGCCCAAGGACGAAGTCGACCCGGAAGCCGCGGCAGCTGCCGTGACCACCGACGACTCGGCTGAGACGCCCGGCGACGCCGTCGCATCCGTTGCCGACGCGGAGGCGGAGGAGCTCGAAGAGCCCCACAACGACGACACCCACGAGGGCGACGACGACGTGGACGCAACGAGCGCCGGTACCAATGCTGGTGCCGCCTCCGAAGAGGACTGAGTCGCCAACACGGCGGTAAAAACAACGCAATGAGGCGGGGAGGGCCGACGTAGTTCGTGACTTACGAACAAAACCGACCCTTCCCCCTCGCCGCTCTAATCTATTCCTGTAACAAACCCTATATTTAGATTTGTTGTACGTTTTATGTCATCAAGCTATAATCTCATCTGTTATTACCGATGAGGGGGCGTAGCTCATCGGTTAGAGCAGGCGGCTCATAACCGCTTGGTAGATAGTTCGATTCTATCCGCCCCCACCACTAATAATTTGCTATAATTAATAATAGATGTTCGAAAAAACAAAAAGTTTAATAATACGTCTTTATCAATTGCGGGATGTCCGAGTCGCCGGACTGTTAGTTTTTTGCGCGTTGCTACTACTTGTAAGCTGGAGTAGTGTCAACGTAATTCAGACAAACTACGACTTGCAAAAGCAAATTTCCAAGCTGGAACAGCAAAATGAAGTTCAGGAGCTGGAAAATAATAATTTAAAACTCAAAAACCAGTATTACAACACTGGACAATACTTAGAGCTGGCCGCCAGAAGGCAGTTTGGCAAGGCCATCCCTGGCGAGAGGCTTATTTTGGTGCCAAACAAAGTGGCCCTAGCTCATACCGTGGATTTGCCGGATACTACCAAAAAATCAACCGATCAACCCGAACCCCAAAAGCCAGCCTATCAAAGAAATTTTGAGGCCTGGACCAACTTTCTCTTTCGCCGCCAGCGAGATTAGCTCATAAAGCTTGTGCTATGATGGGATTATGTCTGAAGGATTTCCTGAAACTGTAGCGCCTGCGGCCTCACTTTTTGAAAGCAATCTAGATAGAGTAGTAACTATTAAGGGTGTGACAGGGCCTATTGGCTCCTTGATTAGGCTCTGCCCTGTACCCGAAAGCGAGATGGACCCTGAGCGAAAAGAACAATGGACTGCAGACATCTTAATTGAGGCAGGCGAAGATGTTTCAAATATGTCAATGAGCGAAGCCACAGCGGCTTACGTAGAATCTAAAAAAAAAGACCTCTAGAGCCTGAAGATAAACCTGCCGAAAGAACACTCCTAGAATCTATTAACGATTCAAAACTTAGCAAACAGTCTGAGACAAATGTTGACGAGGAAAAAGAAAGAATAAGCCAAGTCATAGAAGCCCCCTTAGTACTGGATGAGGAACTGCACCAAATTCTGTCAGAAACAGCGCGCGCACAAGAAGTTAAAAACATATCAGAGCCTGAGACCCTTACGCCAGTAGAGCCAGAAAAGCTAGTAAATCCTACCTTATTATCGAACGATTTAGTGGTTGAATCAGAGCTAGTTATGCCTGTTGAAATTGTTGAAGAGCCAACCGAAGAACTAAAAGCTAACTTGGCTGAGGGAGGGAAAGTTCTAACTACCGTGGAGGCGGAAGTCGCCATTGAAGATGACCAAGATATTGAGGATATTGAGCAGTTAAGTGAAGAAATTTTGGAGTCACTCGAGCAATCTGAAGCCACTGAAACTATTATCGGAACAGATGAAGATATACCAGAAATCGATTTTTACAATAGCGAAGAAGGCATAGAAGAACCTGACCAAATCTTAGAATCTTTTCCTTTAGAGATAGAAAACGTTGCCGAAATTTTTAGCCAAGTTATAGAAACAATCGAAGAGTTGGAACCAGTAGAGGCCGAGATTGTGCACGAGCTTGCTGACGAGATAGCAGTGTCTATCAGGGAACTCCAAATAGAAATAGCTGAGCAAGAGCTAGATTTTGAACTATTGCCTGAGGAAAAAGTTGAGGAATTACAGGCTCTTGTCATAGAGGTGTTCGAACATATAGGCCTAGACTGCAACGAAGAGCAAGCTAAGCAACTTATAAGATTTTGGTTGGAAAATCAAGATTTTGGCATGTTTAGCGAGGATATACCAGGTTTGGACCTGTTGTTTAGCAATTTAGGGACGTATGAGGGCCGCCGCTATTTTGGCGCTAACGTTGACTTGCCAGCCCCAGTCTCAAGCGTTCACAACCGGCTGGGTAAACTGATACTCTCAAACCTGGCGGCCTAGTTTGCGCTACGCTGCCAGCTATTTGTAGACGATGATACTAGCTTGACCAACGTTACCGGCTGCGTCATAGGCCTTTACGAAAATAGTGTGTGGACCTGCTGAAGTGCTCCTACTGATACTCCAGGTTGTGCTTATAGAGGCCGTGGTACTCGATGCCTTTAGATAGCCGTCAATGTAAACCTCCATTTTGACCACAGCGATATCGTCGCTGCCTGCGGCCTTAATTGCCACTCGTTTAGAAACTGTCGCGCCATTTGCAGGAGAGGTAATTAATACAATTGGAACGGTTGTATCCGAAGCAGGAGGAGGTGTGCCACTTCCGCTGGCAATCAAGAATGCGCTATTGGCAGCGTTCCAATGCGATGCCAGATAGCTACCAGCCGCGGGGTTAGTATTAAAGTAATCGTCATGGCCGCAATCAAATAATCGTTCATGGGCAGACGAGCAGACATAAGTCAAAACCACGCCCGAGGCGTCGGCGTAACACATACGGTCGTTCTCATCAACGCAGTGCCCACCACCACTGGTGTGTGGCGCGGATAACTGCACTCCGCCAAGGTTGTGCATCAGTTCGTGAGCTTCTACCGGCTGGGTTTTGCCCCAGCAGCCACTGTCAACCCGAGCATAGGACGGACCACCATTATTGGGGTTATTATTCGTAGCGTCGCTATATTGTATTGTTCCTATGCCGCAGTAAACTCCAGCGTCAGTCCACAATAGATATTTTCTATCCGTCCGATTATAGCCTTGGTTTTTTAGCTCTGTAATGGTGTTACTTAAGTCATCATCCCCGTTAGGGCTGATAACTGCTCGCGCAACCACAACATTGCAGGCGGAATCATGAACCCACCTGACGGATCGAACTCCACCAGTTTCAGCCGCACTATCCTTAAAGGTTGCGTCGATATTTGCTGCCCATTGCTGGAAGCTGGTCGCATAGGTGTCGTAACGATCAACGACATCGGATGCGCGAACATAAATTGCCTGTACGCGCTTACCACTTGTGCCATCACCATCACAATTGACACTTCCTGATAGTGCGTAACTGCCAAGTGATTCGCCAGTAGAAAGGGGAGCAGCAGATTCTTTCACATTTACACCATCAGGTGCCGGGTCTGGGCCGTGGGTGCAGCCAACCGTTTGACCGTGACTATTCACCATCTCAAGCAAGTGGTTGCAGAGGGCACTTCCTTTACCAGATTTCAAACCCGCCCACGCTAAACCGCGTTCGGGGACTTCAACAAACGGTTTTTCTACATGTTCATTAAAAGCTGGCGGCTGAGCAAAACTCCTAATCAGAAAATAAGTACCAATAACGGCAAAGAAAAGAACAAAGATCAAGCTAGTTTTGTTTTTTGTGCGCAAGACACTAATTTTTTTAGTTTTTTTGTTGTTTTTCTTTGAGGAGCGCTTAACAGCCATAAGGCCATCCTTTTGTTTTATCTGGGTCTAAGTATTTACTCTTTCTTGAATAAGTCAATAATTGCGCACCAAAGCCAAATAGAACTCGAACCTAGTCAACAAGGTGGAATAAGGGTATTGCTGTTTTGCAATAGAAGTTGAATTGCCAACCCTTTATTGTCTTACTCGAGGCGGATTTTTTATTATCCATTCATGTATTTGAGATATTTGCTCAGGAGAATATAGTTGGTCCGGGGAGAGTCTGCCCGCAACAATCCCCCGGACGGTTTCACCGAACTCAGGAACATCACTGAGATGCCTTAACGCTCGTCGAACATCGACTCGACTATGACCAGTAGCTTTTGCTATTCCGATAACATTATGATGATTTTCAGGAGCTGGTCTAAACCCTTCAGCTTCCATAATTTTCCTTAGGTCTTCTTGCTGTCTAGGGCTCAGCGAGCGGGTTGTTACTCCAGAGAATTTCTTCTCCGGTGTAGCCCCAATAGTTTGGCCATGCCTTTTCACTACTTGGCTAACCGTTTGCGCTGTTGATCCAATGGTTGTCGCAAACCCAGCAAAGGATAGTTCATCCTCATCAGCAACGGGCGCTAGGCGTCCAGTATCTTCTAGCTTTAGTTTTATCTGGTCTTGCTTACTAAATCCATACCCGCCAGTAGTTGCATTTCTAAACCTAAATTCACCGTCATGATCGAGGCCCAGATCTTTTATCGCACTCTCAACTGCATCTTGCGATATGCCCAAGGCCTTACTTATGCCATTAATCGAAAGTATGCCTTCTGGAGCTTCCGGCATCAAATACCGACCAATATTTTCTGGGTTTCGTGCTTTTCGATATATCCCAACGTTTTTTTCGTCTGACCCAAGATATTCCACGAGATTACGTGTGAAGTTATTAGAATACTTTAATTTTCTACCTAACTCAGGATCCCCTTCAAGTAGAGTCTTTATTTCATCTTTGCCTAAATGTCCCAAAGTTTCGGATGAAATTCCAGCATTGTCTAACTTTTCGCTATTCAAGATGTAGGTGGTATTGCCCTTCTCGTCGCATACTAAGATAGCCCTCTTTATTTTATTTGCTTCAATTAAACGATAACTCTGTGTTCTCATAGAATTATCAGGAAGAGTACCTTCGTGTATATCGAACTGCTCCTTATCGTTTAAATCGATATCAAACTCGTTTGCGAGTACAAATAGAATTAATTTGGTTTTTGGTAGATACTCTGGCTCCTTAAGCCCATTGCCGCTCCCAACTATCGGGTTAACACCCTCATCAGTTGGGACAATTACAGTATTTGTAATGGGCATAGTGCCTATTATTTGATCTATTCTCTTTAATTCATCATCTTTTGCAGATATATGGTCGAGAATCTCTGAGATACTCACTAAACCAAAGTGTTTCTGCGCTGCATCTTCAATCTCTGCATTGCTTGCGAGGCTATTTATATCTGCTTCGTCAGCAACTTCTAAATAAGCGGTGGTTGCATCGCTAACTACATCCACAATGTCAGATAAGGCGGTTGACGCATAATTATCAATGGTCTCGGCACTTACAGCACGTCCCAGTATTTTATCAAGCCTTTTACTGAGGCTGGCAGTTTCAAATACCTCAACAAAAACGTCACGTTCCATATCCTTAGTATATACTAATTTATATTAAAAGTCAACTCGTTGAACACTTCTCCTTTTTCAGCCATGCTCAAAATGCATTCCTGCGCGTTGCTTTGCTGTGCCGAACCTGTCATTCGAGTTGGAGCCTATTCCTAGATGAGTCATCTAGCTGGAAGAAATCTTTCTAAAGTAGTTCAAGTCTCAAGGTCAGGAAGTTGGGTGTAGGTAGTAGCTACCTCTAGAACTTCTAGTAAGTCTTTTGCTCCAAATAAGAAGGACTCATTCGGTGATAATTGTTCTGAAACAGCCAAAAGCGTGAAATTTCTGCTGATTCTAGCTAGGTGTTCGGCTACATGTGGATGGCTTTCTAGTAGTCTGTTGGCATTGGAATGACGAATGTCAAAGAATTGTTCTTGTCGGACACCTTGGCGCGAAGCCCTCTTTATATCGTCTTGCATACTACCAATAGCTAGTGCTAGCTCCTCGGGAGTAGGAATTATTAAGTACTTTCGGTTGACTTCAGTCATACGAGTTATTATCAGCCCCTTAGTGAACTAGGGCAAGCATGAGCAAGTTGGTACCTCTGGTTCATTCATTCGCTATCCAGCGAATGAATGAACTGATGAATATGCTACTTCAAACCTTATAGGTATAGAATAGAAGTGTAAGAGGAGCCTCATATGTCAGATAAGTTTAACGATCTAAAAGCTTTGTTTATCAATTGCTCAATCAAAAAGGACAAGACGCAGTCTCACACACAGCGCCTCATGAACAGGGTTGCTGGAGTTATGAAGCAAGAAGGTGCAAAGGTAGAACAAATTTATGCCCTTGATCATAAAATTGCTTTTGGTATGGTTAAGGACGGTGCGGAGAATGGCCAGCCAGATGATTGGCCGACCATTCAACAAAAAATTATGACTGCGGATATTTTGGTGCTTGGAACACCTATCTGGCTAGGCGTAAAATCAAGCGTGGCTACGTTGGTAATTGAGCGAATGTACGCTTATAGCGGTGATCATAATTCTAAAGACCAGTACTTGTACTACGGGAAAACTGCAGGTTGTGTCGTCACGGGCAATGAAGACGGTATCAAGCACTGTTCTATGGATTTACTTTACGCATTGCAACACATTGGCTATACCATACCACCCCAAGCAGACTGTGGTTGGATTGGTGAGGCGGGACCTGGACCAAGTTATGGAGATACCATTGAAGGAAAAGATGTTCCCGTAGGCTACGACAATGACTTCACCAATCGTAACGCCACATTTATGGCATGGAATTTGTTGCATATGGGGAAGATGTTAAAAGACAACGGAGGGATTCCAGACGTCGGCAATACAACAAAGGACTGGGAGCATGTCACCAATGCAAAGCACCAAAATCCCGAATATCGCTAGCCAGTTAAGTGCGTGGGTCAAAAATAGTTAAGACATCTCCGCAAGTCGTTGACAAAATCACCCCTGTTGCGTATTATTAGCAAGCTAAATACCGCGGGGTAGAGCAGTGGCAGCTCGTGTGGCTCATAACCACAAGGTCGCCGGTTCGAGTCCGGCCCCCGCTACCAAGAAA
>DATIIF010000007.1:0-3724 GCA_035479935.1 Patescibacteria group bacterium | reverse complement strand
CCTTCAGACGGCGTATAAACACCAGCCATACATTTTAGAAGCGTGCTTTTACCACTACCATTTCGACCAACAATACCAAAAAACTCGCCTTTGTTGATTTCAAAGTTAATATCTTTTAAGGCCTGCTGTATTTCATAGTTTTTACGGCTAAAACTGTTAAGAAACGAACTTTTTAGTGAGTTTCGTTTTTCGTGAGGTAGCTTAAAGGTCTTGCTGACACCCTTTACTCTAACTGCCACTCCGGTATTCTTATGACCACTCGGCACTTTAAACCTCCTCGGCAAAGAATTTAGAAGTTTTCTTAAAGTATAAGCCACCAACAATCAGTGCAAGTGCAATTAGGCCAAGTGGTACGGCCATGACAAATCGGTTAGCATAAAGACCATTTAGTGTAGGCGTCTCGCCGTACGTTAGTACAGATCGAGCGTCTTGCACTATCTGAGCAACTGGGTTGAGTAGTAATAATTTTTGTATCTTGACTGACGATACTTTAGACAAAGGGAAGATAATAACACTCAAGTAGAACAAGGCTTGTTTAAAGACATCCCAAATATGTTCAATATCTCTGTATTTTACATATAAAGCCGACAGGAAAAAGCTAACTGACACAGTCATAACGATTAGTTCAATGAGCAGCAGAGGTACTTCGACAGGGGTTATAAACGATATAGGCTTATTATGGGCCGGGATTGCAAAGGCAAACACGACAATTAAGTTAAACAACATATTAATGAAGGCCGAAGCAATTGATGAAATCGGTATTAAATAACGAGGGATATTTATTTTGCGAATTAAGCTGCCGCGATCAACTATTGACGTCAATGCAGAAGACGTAGCTTCATTGAAGAAGTTCCAAAGAACAAGCCCAAGCAAAAGTGAAACCGCGTAATTAGGTATGCCTTTGCCGATTTTGAGGAATTGGGTAAATACCGTGTACATGATGGCAAATAGCATCAACGGCTTTAGAAGCGACCAGACATAACCTAAAACCGAGCCTTGATAACGGAGCTTGAAGTCCGTCTTAATCATCTCGCTCAATAAGATCCGGTTTTTTCTTGAAATTATTCTATTTAACATGGGTTGCCGGGATATTATATGATATTTATATCTGTTATAAAAATGATAATGATGACAGTTGTAGGCAGTGACTGCCTAAAGTATTAGTATTAAGTAGCAAAAGGAGCTCTATGGTCAGACCGAAGACAATTCTAGTAACAGGATGCGCGGGTTTTATAGGCAGTAATTTTGTTAACCGGTTCAGGAAAAAATATCCTGCTACTAAAGTAGTAGGGATTGACGATCTTTCAAATGGCCGCAAGGATGCAGTTAACCCCGAAACGATTTTTTATAAAGGCTCAATACTGGATGGTAAATTGGTTGATCGGATATTTGAAAAACATAGGCCGGAGTATGTTTTCCATTTTGCCGCCCTGCCACGGGTATCCTTCTCTCACAAATTCCCGCGTCTATCCAGCGAAGTAAATATTATTGGTACGGTTACCTTGCTGGAAATGGCTAATCAATATGATGTTAAGCGAGTTATTTTCTCATCGTCTTCGTCGGTTTATGGCGGAGCCAAGAAGATGCCGACCAAAGAATCTGAAAACCGCCCAGCCCCTAAGTCACTTTATGCCGTCCAAAAATATTCCAACGAAAAGTTCTGCAAAGCTTTCAGCAAATTATTTGGGCTCGACACTGTTTGCTTGCGCTACTTCTTGGCATTCGGTCCTGGTCAACACGGGGACTCACCGTACTCAACGGTTATTTCTGCCTGGCTGGAGTCACTTTATTTCCCTAAAAACAAGAAGGCTTTCATAGAAGGTGACGGCACCCAATCACGGGACTTTTGCTACGTAGACAACATAGTCATGGCCAATATTCAGGCTATGGAGGCCGACAAGGATTTTGGTGGTGAAGTCATTAACATTGCTAACGGCGAACAAACTACTCTTAACCAAGTTAGAGCTCTTATTGAAGAGTACACCGGTAAGAAACTGAAGCTAGAGCATAGGCCTGTCAGACTTGGCGACGTTAGACATACCCACGCTGATATTTCTAGGGCTAAAAGGCTGTTGGGCTATAACCCAAAAATCAAATTTGAGGATGGGCTCAAGCGAACAATCAAATGGTTCGAGTCGCGTACCAGCTAATGAAAACCTGTATTGTAATACCCAATTGGAACGGGGCGGACATAATTGCTGAATGCTTAAGCTCGCTTCAGGAACAAACCTACACGGACGAAATAATAGTTGTTGATAATGCCTCTACTGATAATTCCATTGAGCTGATAAATAAAAAATTTCCGGCTGTCACAATAATTAAAAATGATAAGAATTTGGGTTTTACTGGCGGGGTAAATGTTGGTATTGAGCATGCTATTAAACAAGGGGCGAGCTATGTTGCACTATTTAATAATGACGCCACAGCTGACAAAAAATGGCTACATGAACTGGTGGGTTTTTTAGATAAGCAACCGGGGGCCGGGATTGCAACCTGTAAATTTATTGATTCAAACACAAAGCTAATTGATAACACAGGTGAGGGCTACTCGGTCTGGGGTTTGCCGTTCCCGCGCGGTCGGGGCGAATCAGACAGCAATCAGTACGATGATAAAATTTGGATATTTGGCGCCTCGGGGGGAGCGAGTTTATATCGGGTAAGTATGCTAAAACAAATAGGATTATTTGATAACGATTTTTTTGCCTATTACGAGGATGTGGATTTGAGTTTTCGAGCCCAACTGGCCGGCTGGAAAGTAGGTTATGTCCCATCGGCGGTTGCTTATCACCAAATTGGGGCTACTAGCAGTAAGATCAAGGGTTTCACAACTTACCAAACCCTCAAAAACCTGCCACTGTTAGTTTTAAAAAACGTACCGCATCGTTATCTATTTCGGGTCGGCTGGCGCTATTTACTGGCTCATTTTTCTTTTTTTGTTAGCGCGGTTAAGCGCGGGAATGGTTGGCAAGCCTTAAAAGGAGATTCTAAAGGCAGTTATTTATTATTCACTGGTTTAAAAAAGCGCCGTAAAATTCAAAAGTCTAAAAAGGTTTCGGACGATTATATATGGGGAATACTTACACACGACCTACCGCCAAATGCCGGTAAGCTAAGGGCTCTCAGAGCTGGCTGGTGGCGTATGATAGGTAAGAGACATGAGTAAAATTGTAATTGATGCCCGGGAGCTTAGGACTACTACTGGCCGTTATGTGGAGCGGTTACTCCACTATTTGCAGGAAATTGATAACGAACATAAGTACGTCGTACTACTCAAACCAAAAGACCTGGAAGAGTGGAAGCCTAAAAACCGCAAGTTTGCTGGTATGGCATGTTATTTTAAAGAATTCACTTTTGCCGAGCAGATAGGCCTGCTTAAGCAAATACGAGACATTAACGCCGACTTAGTTCATTTCCCCATGGCTCAACAGCCTATTTTGTACCGGGGGCCAGTTGTTACAACTATGAATGACCTAACAACTGTAAGGTTTCGCAACCCTACTAAAAATTGGTTAGTCTTTACTATCAAACGCTGGGTTTATATCTGGGTTAACAAAATTGTGGCCCGCAAATCCAAGGCGCTTCTAACTTACAGTGAATTTGTTAAAGAAGATGTAGCTAAGTTCGCGCACGTCAATAGCCGTAAAATTACTGTTACTTATTTAGCCGCCGACAAAATTACTGACGAGCCCGAACCAATTGAAGAGCTGGCAGGCAAGCGCTTCAT
>DATIIF010000006.1:0-3296 GCA_035479935.1 Patescibacteria group bacterium | reverse complement strand
TAAAACAAGACCTCGAAAAAATTCTAGAACCCATCCCGGAATAATTTTCAGCTACGAAAACGAGCTATTTTGTGCAAGGATTTGTTTAAGTTGAGGAGGCGTAACCGAAGTTACGTTGACGAAAGTTAGGCGGATCCTGGTGCAAAATAGCAGTTAGCAGTGCGAAAACTTTATTTCGAGATGGGTTCTAACTGCCAATCCTAATAACTAGTCGTTTTTTGGTATTACATAACTTCTGAAGCTCATGTAAATGCATGCGCAGCGATCCTGCTAGCGCCGAGCTAGAGATGCCAATAATGATTTGATTAGTTTGGATTGTAACAGAGGCACTGGATTGAAATTTATCTTTCAAGAAATCTTTTATGATCTTGATTTCCGCTGGTTCGTCGAAATCTCGTTTTCCAAGTAAATCTCCTATTGAATCAGTCATACAGTTTATAATAGGGAAACTATGCCGGAGTTGCCAGAAGTCGAAACTATTAAAATTGGCCTGTCGAAGTTATTGCCTGGCTTAATTATTGCTAATGTCTCGCACGATACCGACAAGAGCTTTCCCAATGCTCAGGCTGATGTAAATGAGTTTCTGCTTGGCGCTAAAGTAGAGGAAGTTAAACGTCGTGCCAAGGTACTTTTAATTGAGCTAAGTACCAAGTATTCACTTGTGACGCATTTGAAAATGACTGGCCAGATGGTTTATGTGAACAAAAATGTTCGATTTGGGGCAGGCCACCCAAATGATAGCTTAATTAGTGAATTGCCCAATAAAACCACGCGGGTAACCATTGATTTTAAAGATGGCAGCCATTTGTTTTTTAACGACCAGCGTAAGTTTGGCTGGATGCGGTTACTGCCCACCGCTGAAGTTCCGAACATTGACTTTTTTAAGAAGGTTGGGCCAGAGCCACTAAGTGAGGAGTTTACATCTAAAGATTTCCAAACAAGGTTACAGCGAAGACTGAATAGCAACATCAAGTCTGTTTTATTAGATCAGTCAATAGTAGCCGGCGTCGGCAATATTTATGCCGACGAAAGTCTCTGGGCCGCAAAGATTCATCCCGAAACCAAGGTAAAAAACTTAACCATGGCTAAGATGCATATGCTATATAAAGAACTGCGAGCCGTTCTGCAGCTATCAATTGATAAAGGCGGATCATCGGATAAGAACTACGTGAATGCCGAAGGTAAAAAGGGCAGTTATCTTAGTTTTGCCAACGTTTTTCGGCGCGAAGGCCAGCCGTGTCCGCGCTGTGGCACGACAATTATTAAGACTCGAGTTGCTGGGCGAGGTACTCATATTTGCCCAAAATGCCAGAAAGAGCCGAAGATATGATAACGACATTAACTGGCTCGAATTATTTCAGAACCAATGAAAAATTACATGAACTGGTCAGTGATTTTATTAGACAGTATGGTGATTTAGCACTTGAGAAAGTGGATGGGGAAGAAGCTGAGTTTGATAAAATTCGCGAAAGTTTGCAGAGTTTGCCGTTTCTAGCCACCCGCAAACTGGTGGTTTTGCGTAGTCCGGGCGCACAGAAACAATTTTTAGATCAATTTGAAAATTTGCTAGCCGAAATACCCGAAACCACCGATGTTATTTTGGTTGAACCTAAGCTGGATAAACGCTCTGTTTATTATAAGTTTTTGAAGCGAAAAACCGACTTTCATGAGCTCACTGAGCTCGACGAATATGGTCTGAGTACATGGCTTGTTCAAAAAGCTAAAAATGACGGCGGCAAGCTTAACTTAACCGATGCCAAGTATCTAATAGACCGAGTTGGTACGAATCAACAGCTGCTTAACTCTGAGCTGGAGAAACTCCTAACGTTTGACCTGGAAATCTCCAGAAAGAATATCGACGCCTTAACAGAGTCTGTGCCACAAAGTACAGTTTTTCAGCTGCTAGACGCCGCTCTGAATAATAGGGCAAAACAAGCAATGGAATTATATGCCGAGCAACGGGCTCAAAAGGTTGAACCTTTTGCAATTTTGGCTATGCTAGTTTGGCAGTTACATATCCTAGCAATCATTAAAACTGCTGGAAGTAGATCTGACGCAGAAATTGCCTCAGAGGCCAAAATTAACCCTTATGTAGTTCGTAAGAGCCGCCTAATTGCGGGCAAACTTACAGAGCCTGAACTGAAAAATCTGATAAAAAGCTTGTCGGCTTTAGATATTAAACTAAAGACTGAAAATATAGATGCCGACGAAGCTCTAATGAACCTGTTTCTTCAAATAAGTAGCAAATAAACTAAGATTTTTTCTTAGTGGTTGTCTTTTTAGCTGGAACTGACTTTTTAACCGTGGCTTTTTTGGCAGAAGTAGCTTTCTTGGCCGCAGCTGGTTTAAGACCGGCAGCCTTGGCTTTGGCGGACAACTGGCGTTGTTTGCGGGCGAGTTTGTTCTTATGAATTACATTCTTTTTAGCCGCTTTGCCTAAGGCACTTTGGGCTTTAGCATGCGCTTCATTTAGTTTATTCCCGCCGCTAAGAGCGCTTTGAAAATTCTTTAGGGCAGCCTTAAGGCTGCGCTTGGTCTTAACATTGCGGGTCGTGGCTTTTTTGGCTACACGGACACGCTTTTTAGCAGATTTGATTATTGGCATTCATTATTCCTTTAAATTTATTCCAAATTAGAAGTTAAACTATACCTGTAGCTTATCTGTTTGTAAAGAGTAGTTAATTGCTCTAATTTCTAATTGCACTAATTGACCTAACAATTTAATCCTAGAATTTATCTACAAATTAGGTTAATTAGAATAATTAGGTTAATTACAGAGGGTTTCTTATTGAAAAACCCTTGTGTTTGTGCTAGGCTTTTAAGAGGTAGTAAAAACCAAAATGGAAAACTCAAAAATATCGCTAGTCGATCGGATTAATGCATCCGCCAACGTTCTAGTTACGGTTAGTACAAACCCGTCAGTTGATCAATTAACTGCCGCAATTGGTCTAACCTTGATTTTGAACAAACTAGAGAAACACGCCACAGTAGTATTTAGCGGCAATATACCAGCTGCTATTGAGTTCTTACAGCCCGAAAAAACCATTGAAAAAAATACTGATTCTCTGCGTGATTTCATCATTGCACTTGATAAATCCAAGGCCGATAAGCTTCGCTACAAAGTTGAAGATAAGATGGTTAAAATTTTTATTACACCTTACCACACCTCTGTTACGGAGAAGGACTTAGAATTCAGTCAGGGCGATCTAAACGTCGACCTAGTAATAGCTTTAGGCGTTATTCAGCGAGATGATATGGATCAAGCCATAACTGCCCACGGCAGAATATTGCACGAT
>DATIIF010000005.1:0-10403 GCA_035479935.1 Patescibacteria group bacterium | reverse complement strand
ATTCCGGTGGATGATATACCACACCTATTTCAGAAGTTCTATCGGGTTGACAATACCGCCACTAGAACAATTGGCGGTACGGGACTAGGACTTTTTATTTGTAGAAAGATAATCGAGCTCTACAATGGCCGAATTTGGGTTGAAAGTGAGGAAGGTAAGGGCAGTACATTTTTCATAAATCTCCCGCGCCTGGACAGTCAGAAAGTTTTG
Source organism: Patescibacteria group bacterium (assembly GCA_035479935.1). Taxonomy (GTDB): domain Bacteria; phylum Patescibacteriota; class Saccharimonadia; order Saccharimonadales; family JACOTW01; genus DATIIF01. Next base: position 10,193 of record DATIIF010000005.1, on the reverse strand, counting down.
CAGCTAAAAGCAGAGGTTGCAAGCCAACCAGCTTCACCTCTGGACGGTTAGGTGTTGAATTGATTGTGCGATTTCGTGCTACAATTACATAAACATAAGTAGATTAAAAGGATAATCCTTAAGAGAAAAAGCTATGCCAAAAGTAATGCTCGTCGAAGACGACAATAATTTACGAGAAATCTATGAAGCACGTTTGCTGGCTGAAGGTTACCAAATAGTTTCCGCCAGGGACGGAGAAGAAGCCCTGGCAATGGCAGTTAAAGAGAAGCCGGACTTAATTATCTCCGACATTATGATGCCTAAAATCAGCGGCTTTGATATGCTCGATATCCTCCGCAGCACACCTGAAACCAAGAACACCAAGGTCATAATGATGACAGCTCTGTCGCAAGCTGAGGATAAGGCGCGTGCAGATAAACTTGGAGCAGATAGGTACTTGGTTAAATCACAAGTCACTCTAGAAGATGTAGCTAAAGTTGCCAAAGAAATATTAGGCGGCGAAACGCCCGGGGCTGGCGCTTCACAACAGCCCGACCCTCCTACACCAAATACGCCACAATCCCCAGCTACACCGACGACAGACGCAGCCCCGACTAACCAGCCAACAACAACTGATCCGGCAGCCACGCCAGCAGACAGCCCGTCTGATGATCCCAAATCTTCATCCGCTCCACCTACCGGCGCTTCTACTCAGCAAGCAAACGCAACAGTTACACAACCACTTGTCACTACAACGCAAACTATAGATTCATCACAGACTACAGCCGAGGAAGAAAACCAAGTCAAGCAGCAAATTAATAATTTTGTAAGTCAGCCGTCTGGTGCCAGTACACCACCAAGTGCAGACTCAGTCCAGCCATCGGCAGAAACTGTTATACCCGATGCACCCTCAGAAGAAAAAACGCAAACTATTACGCCGCAAAAAATTGACGTCGTGGCACCGCCAGCTGACAACCCTGTATCCACAGCTCCAACAATGATAACTCCACAGTCTACTTCCAAAACGAGCGAGACAATACCTAAGACAGAAATTAGCCATATGTCAGCGATGGTAAATTCGGAGACAAACCCTAAAGACAAGTACACGACTATTCACGAGAGAGTCATCACTCCTTTAAATGATATTACGGCTCAAGCACCAGATTTAAATAAACTTGTAGAAAAAGAAGTTGAGAGTCAGGGGTTGCCTCAAGCGCCTCCTACTACAGTTATCAATCCCGGTGGTCAGGCAATCCAACCCGCCGGAACCGTGGAGCCGCCAGACCCGCATCGTCCCGGAAACGTCATCCATCCCGTAGGCGGTGCCGTAGACGCTAGTTCTATTGCTCTCTAGAATTTTCGTCCAGCTGTATACTCTAACTCATGAGAATTAATAAATTTCTGGCTCAGGCTACAGGTTTGAGCCGTCGTGCAGCTGATCGGATCATCTCAGATGGTCGAGTATTGGTTAATAATCAGCGCGCCAGCTTAGGTGGCGAAGTAAAGCCAACTGACTCGGTAACGTTAAATGGGCGCGGTCTGCAGCTTCCCAAGAAAACGATCACGATTATGCTAAATAAACCTGTTGGCTACGTCTGTTCACGAGACGGCCAGGGTAGCAAAACTATTTATGATTTATTGCCTAGCCAGTTGCATAGCCTAAAGCCAGTCGGCAGGCTAGATAAAGATTCGTCTGGCTTATTACTACTCACTAATGATGGTGCGCTAGCTCATCAGCTGACTCACCCAAGTTTCGCCAAGGAAAAAACATATAAAGTAAGGCTCAATAGGGTACTGGACGCAAGTGACAGGTCAAAAATAGAATCGGGAGTACACCTCGATGACGGACTTAGTAAACTGAGCCTCACAGGCGAGCGAACAAACTTGGTAGCCCGCTTGCATGAAGGCCGCAATCGTCAGATACGACGTACGTTTGCCGCTTTGGGCTACGATGTTAAAAGTTTACACAGAACAAATTTTGGCCCTTATGAAATCAAGGATTTGAAAGCTGGCGAATACCTAACTTTAGTTCCTTAACTTACTTGTATAGAAAGTAATATTATTACTATTTGTCAATTACTGTCACCTCTGTTAATATAGGGTTGATGAAAGTACTCCAGAGACCTACTCATTTGGATGCAGTGCAAGGAGGCCAGGAGGAGCGAGTGAGCCGTACAAATGGTACGGTGAGCGAGAGACAGATGCCAGCCGACACCGCAATGCGCCAAAAACACCTCAGTAAAGCTGAGCTTTGCTTAGCTTTGGAGAGGTGTGATGAGTAAGTCGTTGCCGATTGTAGCTATAGTCGGTAGAGCCAATGCTGGCAAGTCCAGTTTATTCAATGCAATTTTGAAACGTCGTGAGGCCATTGTAGCCAAAGAACCGGGGACTACCAGAGATAGCGTGATCGCTAAAGCGGAGTACAGAGGGCACCAGTTTTGGCTAGTTGACACCGCTGGTATTAAGGATCCTGAAGATGACTTTGAGTTCACCATTCAAGAGCAAATCCAACAGGCCGCGGACAGCGCAGATGTTATCTGGGTAACCATGGAAGCGACCACAATAATCACCGATGAAGATCGTCGGGTAGCAACTATGGCTCTTAAAACCCGCAAGCCTGTTTTCCTAGTTGCCAATAAAATTGATAAATTAAATGGTAATAGATCAAGCGACCGTCTTGTCTATTACCAAAAGTTGGGTATCAAGCCCATTCTACCTGTCAGCACCACGCAAAACCGCGGAATAGAGGACTTACTCGACGCTTTAGCAGAAGTGATCCCCAAGGTTAGGCAAAAAGAAGACGACCAGCGCTTAAGAGTAGCCTTATTGGGTAGACCAAACGTCGGTAAATCATATCTGTTTAACACCTTGGCCAGCAAGCAACAGGCGATTGTCGCTGATCGTGCCGGCACAACGCGAGATGTCAATCGAGCGATTGTTAAGTATGAAGGCCGGGAGATCGAGCTCATGGACACGGCCGGCATTCGCCGTGCCGGCAAGATCGGGCAGGGCATAGAACGCTTTAGCGTAATTCGAGCCCTGGCTGCCATTGAGCAAGCCGATGTTTGCTTGCTGCTTATGGATGCCAATGAGCTAAATGTTCAGTTAGACCAAAAAATTGCAGGACTCGTCAAGGAAGCCGGCAAAGGTCTTATATTAGTAGTAAGCAAATGGGATTCATTAGAAAAGGACGCCTTTACGCGTGACAACGTTGCCCCTCAAATTGCCAATAATTACGAATTCGTTCCTTGGGCGCCCCTAATCTTCACAAGTGCGGTGACTGGCCAGAATGTTACCAAACTATTTGATTTGATTATGGACATAGCCAAAGCTCGAGCAACTAAGGTTAAGACCACCGAGCTCAACCGTTGGTTGCAATCGGCAATTATTAGCCACCCGCCAGCCGGACTAAAAAATCGTTCTCCTAAACTTAATTACATAGTTCAAGAGGCCGAAAACCCTACAAACTTCAAGGTGTATGGTGCGCATGGTAAGTTTTTACACTGGAGTTATAAAAGATATATGGAGAAATCACTGAGAGAAAAATTTGGTTTCGCGGGCACGCCTATCCGTTTTTGGTTTTTCGACAAACACGAAACCCATAAACACGGCCAACATCCGGCCAAAAAGTCCTAGTCTATAGTCATTAAACTTTGTAATCTATTGATATGGGTTTATTTCAGAAAAAGCCAGACGTCAGCTCCTCAGCACCACTTTATACTCTTGGGCTCAACAAGACTCTTCTACTTGTAGGTTTAGGTAATATTGGCAATCAGTACAGCGGCACACGCCACAACCTAGGTTTCGCGTGCTTGGACGTTTTTGCCAAAAACCAAGAGTTCGGGCCATGGCAAGAGAAAAAAGACCTAAAAGCCCTGGTCAATGCCAAGAATCTGGCGGATAACCGCGTCATGCTTATAAAGCCCACCACGCTCATGAATAACAGCGGCGGGGCACTTCGAGCAGTAGCTAGTTTTTATAAAATTCCACTAAACCAAACTGTAGTTATTCATGACGAACTGGATATAAAGTTTGGGCAAATTAAATCAACGTGGGGTGGAGGATCGGCCGGACACAACGGCATAAAGTCTCTTATCCAGCACTTGGGCGACGACTCTTTTGGACGAATTAGAATTGGTATCGGCCCAAAAAAGCCAATTGAAATGGACAGTGCGGATTTTGTGTTGGCTAAGTTCTCTAAGGATGAACAAAATGAGTTACCAAACCTGGAAAAAGAAGTGATCGCTTTACTGACCGAGTACGTCTTCAGTAGCAATTTAACCACTGAGACACGAAGTTTTATTGTCTAGGTTCGTCTTTTATCAGCTGTTCCACACTCTCAACTACTTGTACTTCAACAGTTCTGGTCGATAATTCTTTGGTTATGCCATGTACAATCCGCCAACGTGTTTGGGCTTTGGTAAATTCAACGGGTACACTTGCGCGCTCTTCGCTACTCAGCTCATGGGGATCAAGTGCGGCTAGCTGGCTCAATCGATCCATCTCACCATCAACTCTCAGATGCTCGGTGTGTAAGTCAAAACTACCCATATCTATAGGGCTGCTGTACCCTGATTGTCTCTGTTCTTCAGGTGTAAGATATAGTTTGTTGCCTTTGAATTCCATAGCGTTCAATTATAACTCATTACAAAAAAATCGGCCTTCGTAGGGCAGAAGGGTCCTGATGGACCTTTCTGTAGACACTAGCGAAGTGTCTCTAACGGTTTAAAAAAATAATCGGCCTACAGAGGGTGAGAAATGCCGTGTGGCATTTCGCAAGGCCGGAAACTCGGCGCAAGTTATTGCCCGAGTTGAGGCGGGGCCGACCGTTCGCCAAAAGCGAAACGGGTGGCTGGGTAAACTTAAAAGAGCTTCTAGAGGGGGTGGGCACCGCTAGAAGCTCTTTTTAGGCTCAAAAACTTTTGAGCCCATATTACACCCTTCAAACCCACCCGAGCGAAACATCTATGTCTACGAGAGTGCATACGGACAAGTGTCTTCCACCCTAAAAAGGGCAAAAATCTTGCGGACTCGCTTATGATTCGGGAGTTTCACGCGTAAAACGCGTGGTTTAAAGGGGTTAGTTTGTTTTAGAGCCCCGCCTTAAAAGGGCAAGGAATAAAAAGTGGAGGGTAAACAACTTTTTGCTCTAAAACAATCTAACAATTTTCTTCCGCAGACTAGCCGCGGGAGATGTTAGAATAGTGGTATCCAAAAGACTTCGTGGGCCTAGTGGATACTAATATAAGGTACGTAAAGCCAGCAATGTGGACTTACGACTTGCATTTTAGCAGAATTATTATATTTGTCAATATGTTTTTGTATGAAAGTCAATAAAGTTTCACTCCACGATAAAGATTTCCCAGAGATTCTTAGAGATATTCCTAGTCCACCCAAGGAGTTGTATATCTGGGGCAATCTTGCGCCGCTGCTAGTAAGGTCCAGATTAGCAGTAGTAGGCAGTCGAAAAATTACACCTTACGGCCAGACTGTAACCACCAGGTTTGCCAGGGAAGCGGCTGAGCAAGGGATAGTCATTGTCAGTGGACTAGCGTACGGAGCCGACAGCATAGCACACCGTGCCTGTCTGGAAGTTGGCGGGCAAACTATAGCTATATTGCCAACGGGGCTGGATACAATTTATCCCGCCGCTCACCGTGGCTTGGCCAAGCAAATTGTTGAAAAGGGCGGGGCAGTTATTAGCGAGTATCCGCCCAAGACAACAGCTTATGCTGTAAATTTTATAGCCCGTAATCGGCTTGTCTCTGGTATTAGTGATGGTGTTTTAATAACAGAGGCGGCACTCAAAAGCGGCACCCTTCACACAGCCAATTTCGCACTAAATCAGGGGCGAACTGTAATGGCGGTTCCTGGCAATATCACTAGCCCAGGCAGTGTTGGCACAAATAATCTGATAAAAGCCGGGGCGGTACCAGTAACAGATATAAGTGACGTCTTTCTGGCTCTAGATATTGCTTTTAAACCCATTACAAAAGATGTTCTGGCCAGTTCTAGGGAGGAAGCCGCAATCCTTGAAGCATTAAATAGTGGCGCCAGGGAAGTAAATGAACTTTTGTCCGTAACAGGCCTAGAAACCGCCCTCTTTAACCAAACATTAACTATGCTTGAGATCAATGGCAAAATTCGGCCTATGGGCAGCGGCAAATTCGGTTTATTATAAAGCTTATGGATTCAAAATACGCTTATTACATTGCTATCACCATTTTTTCAGGAATTGGCAGTTGGTTAGGAAGCCTAATTGATCATGGTAATTTCTTGGGCTGGTGGAGTTTCTTGTTCGGTACAATTGGTGCGCTGGTGGGGATTTGGGCTCTTTACCGAATAAATACCGATTAATAAATTAAGTACGTTATACTAATGCCTAATGAGCTCTAAAAACCTGGTTATAGTAGAGAGTCCTGCAAAAGCCAAAACTATCGAAAAATATTTAGGAAGCGATTTTAAGGTCAGAAGCAGCTTCGGCCATATTCGTGATTTACCTAAAAAAGGTCTCAATATAGATATAGAAAATAATTTTGAGCCTACCTATATGATCAGCGATGACAAGCAAAAGGTGGTTAGAGATCTTATGACCGCCGCAAAAGGCCACCATGTTTGGCTGGCAAGTGACGAAGACCGTGAAGGTGAGGCTATTGCCTGGCATCTTACTAAAGCCTTAAATCTTAGCCCGGACAAGACTAAACGAATTGTTTTCCACGAGATTACTAAGACAGCGATAGATGCGGCCATTAAAAACCCTAGGAACCTGGATATGCATCTGGTGGACGCCCAACAGGCCAGGAGAGTACTTGATCGGCTGGTAGGCTATGAGCTCAGCCCTGTACTATGGCGTAAGGTTCGCCCAGGTTTAAGCGCTGGAAGAGTCCAGTCTGTCGCTGTGCGCCTGATTGTCGAGCGCGAACGAGAAATAAAAGATTTCAAACCTGAGTCATCGTACAAAATAATGGCTGAATTTCTGGCAGGCAAGGACAAACTACTAGCCGAATTATCAGACAGAATATCTAGTGATAAAAGCGCGCTCGAGTTTTTAAAGCATTGTAAACCCGCGACTTTCCATGTGGAGAGCTTAGACCAGAAACCAGGTACACGTAATCCAAGTGCGCCCTTCACAACTAGCACGCTTCAACAGGAGTCAGCCAGGAAACTAGGTTTCGGTGTGCGGCAAACTATGACACTGGCTCAGAAATTGTACGAATCTGGTCAGATAACTTATATGCGTACCGACAGTACAACACTTTCTGGGCTAGCTATAAAAGCGGCCGAGGTTTTTATAAAGAAAGAATATGGTGAAAAGTATCATCAGTTTCGACAGTACAAAACCAAAGATAGAAGCGCCCAGGAAGCCCACGAAGCAATTCGCCCAACCGACTTTAGAAAGTTAGTCGCAGGACGTGATGAGCAGCAAAAGAAGCTATATAAATTAATCTGGCGCCGGGCGCTTGCTAGTCAAATGACGGCCGCACAAGTTGAGAAAACAGAGGTCAAAATATCTGTTAGTGATAAGAAAGACTACTTTTTGGCTAAGGGTGAGGTTTTACTTTTTGATGGTTTCCTAAAGGCTTATGGCGGCACTAAGGATGACGTTATTCTGCCGCTAATCAAAGTCGGCGACAAATTAAATCTCCACACCATGACGGCCACTCAAAACTTTAGCCGACCAAATGCGCGCTATTCCGAGGCCAGCTTGGTGCGTAAACTGGAGGAGTTAGGAATAGGCCGCCCTAGTACCTATGCACCAACAATCTCTACCATTCAAACTCGAGGTTATATTGAGAAACAAGATTTGCCTGGCGAAGAACGCGAAGTTCATGTCATCGAGCTTAAAGACAACAAGATCAGCGAATCTAAGACTGTTGAAATTTTTGGTGCGGACAGCGGCAAATTACTACCCACCTCTGCTGCTGAAGTTACTACGGACTTTTTGGTAAAGCATTTTGGCCCGATAGTTGACTATGACTTCACCAAAGAAGCCGAAGAGAACCTGGACAATATTGCCGACGGTAAAGAGAGTTGGCAACGAATGATTAAGGATTTTTATAAAGATTTCCACCCTATGATCAAGAAGTCGGACAAGGTCAGCCGTAAAGAAACATCACAGGCACGCAGTTTAGGCAAAGACCCAAAAACCGGTAAACCAATTGTTGTGCGATTTGGCCGCTATGGGCCGATGTTACAAAAAGGGGAGACCGAGAGTGAAGAGAAACCCGATTTTGCGCCATTACCCGAGGGCACAACCATGGACAACGTAACCCTGTCTCAAGCGTTAGAGATGTTCAAGTTACCTAGAAGTGTCGGTAAGACAGAGGGTGGTGAAGAGATAAAAGCCAACATTGGCCGCTTTGGCCCTTACATTCAAGTAGCAAAGACCTTTGTCTCCATTAAACCCCTGGATCCAATGAAGATTACAGAAGCAGAAGCCCGCAAACTTTATAACGCCAAACTCAAGAAAGAAGCGAAAAAGCATATCCAAACTTTTGACAGCGGCTTACAGGTTTTAAATGGGCCTTATGGGCCATACGTTACCGATGGCAAAAAGAACGCAAGTGTACCTGATGAAAAAGACCCTTCTAAACTAACCGAGGACCAGGCTAGGAAAATTCTGTCAGAAGCTCCACTCAAAAAGCGTTTTGGGCGTGGGCGAGTAAAAAAGTCCTGAGTCTTAGTTGAGTTATTAAATCTATTGACGCACTTATAAAATCGTAGTTTAATCAGATCTACATCAAATAATTGTTCTTTTATATATTCAATACCTGAGGTTGGTTGAGCTCTGCAAAGAGGGCGGGTCCCGTCCCCATCCTCGAAGCTGAGGCACCGAAGTAAGGCGCCTTTCAGCTCCCAACCTCAGACTCCGTGTGAGTTAAACAGCCGCGTTCTCCACCCATCTCTCCTTTGGGGAAAGAACCTTGCTAAGGAAGCAAACTGAAGTAGAAGGGGGTTCTGCAAGCAGGTGACTTCCTTGCTCACACGGAGCGATCGTAATGAAAAGGCAGGTCCGGATCTGAGCCCAAATGCTCAACTACGATGCCCTAGGGCTCAGATCCGCGATTTTTGCCGAAAAGTCCCCATATGAACTTTATTGATGTAGCGGTGCAAACTGTCGTCGAGGTTATCCTCAAACCAATTTTTACCTCCGACAGACCAAAACACCGCTTTTTTCATGCCATTTTGTTTATTTCTCCACAATTTGTCCTCCTTACAAAGAGATTTCGTAATGATATTTTTACATCACTCTTTGAGTACATTCGTCCACTTTGTGCTATAATTAACCCAAGTCCACGAGTGCTTGACTTTTAAAACGTAATGTTTTACAATTATACTAATCTATCTGGAAAGGGAAGATTTTAATGCCTGAAGCAACCAGCACTAAGCTTGATATCGAGAAAATCGTTAATGATGTACTCGGCACCATCGACCGTGAACGCGAACGTGAAATCATCGCTCGACGTTTTGGTCTGTTTGACCGCAAGGAAACCCTGGAACAAATAGGGGAGCTCTTAGGTATTACCCGTGAACGCGTTCGCCAGCTGGAAAAAGCTGTTGTGCTACGTCTGAAAGCTCAGGCCGAACAGGCCCAATTACCTCATATTAGTGCCACGCAAGATAAATTTTCTAAGGTAATAGGTGACTCGGGCAAAGTCTCTCGTGTAACAGATCTGTCTGCCCAGATGACCACCAAGAATTCGCCCCTAGACCAAGCACGTATTTCTTTTTTGGCTACACTCTGTCCAGAACTAGTAGTAATAGAGGATAACGACCATTATCACCAAGCTGTGGGGCTCAAAGACGAGCACAACGAAAAGAAGATCAAAGATCTAGTTGATAAACTTGTTGAGGCTATTGCTAAGCTTGGTCAGCCGGCAAGAATCGAAAAAATATCAGCTGCCAGTGGCCTAACCGCCTCACACACTAAAGCACTGGCTAGCGTATCCAAGAATTTGGCAACTCTGAATGACCATTGGGGTTTAATGAAGTGGCCAATGGTCAACCCTAAGAACATCCGTGACAAAATTTATGTAATTTTGCACCAGAAGAATCAGCATATGCACTTTAATGACATTGCTGAAGCCATTAAAGACTCTAGCTTTAAGCGGAAGGATGTTACTACCCAGGCAATTCATAATGAATTGATTAAAGATAAGCGCTTCGTGTTAATCGGCCGTGGTATTTATGCACTAAAAGAATGGGGCTACGAC
>DATIIF010000004.1:0-7478 GCA_035479935.1 Patescibacteria group bacterium | reverse complement strand
TTGCTCATTTTCTGACCATCCGGCGCCAGAATCATGCCCTGGTTGCGTAATTTCTTAAATGGCTCCTCAAAGGTGATTAAACCTTCGTCATACATGACTTTGGTCCAAAAACGGGCATAAAGAAGGTGCATAACCGCGTGTTCCGCGCCGCCAATATAATCATCCACCGGCAGCCAAAATTCGGCTTTATCTTTAGTGAAAGCTTTATTGTCATTGTGCGGATCGGCAAACCTCAAGAAATACCAACTAGAGCAAGCAAAGCCGTCCATAGTATCAGTTTCGCGCTGGGCTTTACCGCCACATTTTGGACACTCCACATTCACAAATTCCGGCACATTGGCCAGGGGGCTACGTCCGTCACCGCTTGGTTCATAGCTTTTTACTTCGGGCAGAACAACCGGTAATTGGTCTTCAGGCACCGGCACGGCACCATCTTTTGGACAATGGATAATTGGGATTGGCGCGCCCCAGTAGCGCTGCCGTGAAATCAACCAATCGCGGATTTTATAATTAATCTTCTCCGAGGCCTGGCCGTTTTTAGCCAGGTCCGCAGTAATTTTTTCACGCACTTGGTCTGAGGGTTGATCGTTATATTTACCCGAATTGATCATCACCCCTTCGTCATGGGTAAACTCTTCGTCCGGGGAATCATTTTTAACAACCCTGACTATTGGCAAGTCAAATTTTTTGGCAAACTCAGAGTCGCGCTCATCGTGAGCCGGCACAGCCATAATCGCACCCGTACCATAGCCTGGAAGAACGTAATCGGCAATCCAGACGGGGATTCTTTGGTTGTTTACTGGGTTAATAGCGTAAGACCCTGTAAAAGCCCCAGTCTTTTCTCGCTCAGTTTCTTGACGTTCAATGTCGCTTTTGGATTGAGTGTCTTTAATGTAACTCTGGATTTTTGACTTCTCGCTTTTGGTTGTCAACCCACTCACCAAAGGATTTTCGGGAGCTAGCACTATAAACGTCGCACCGAACAGTGTATCTGGTCTTGTCGTGAAAACACGAATAACTTCGTCCTTGCCATCAATTTTGAAATCAACTTCTGCGCCCTTACTCTTGCCAATCCAGTTGCGCTGCATGGTTTTAATGCCATCTGACCAATCGACATCGTCTAAATCTTTTTCTAGACGATCAGCATATTCGGTAATTTTGAAAAACCATTGCTTCAGAGCTTTTTTCTCGACTTCATTGCCACAACGCCAGCATTTGCCGGCTTCCACCTGCTCATTAGCCAGAACTGTCTTATCAACCGGACACCACCACTGCAGGCTTTCCTGCTGGTAGGCTAAACCGCGCTTGAAAAGCAGTAAGAAAAACCACTGTGTCCATTTGTAATACTTTGGGTCGGTACTATCGATCTCGCGTGACCAATCATAGCTAAAGCCCATTTGCATAAGTTGGCGGCGGAATTTATCAGTATTTTCTTTGAGGGCTTTCTGCGGGCTAATCTTGTGCTTGATAGCGTAGTTCTCCGCCGGCAAGCCAAAACCGTCCCAGCCCATAGGATGAAGAACATTAAAGCCCTGCATACGATTAAATCTGGCAATGGCGTCGCCAATTGTGTAGTTGCGCACGTGCCCAACGTGCATAGCCGCACCACTTGGGTATGGGAAATACTCCAAGACGTAGCGCTTGGGTTTGCTGGGGTCTTCTGTGGCCTGGTAAATCTTGGAATCTTCCCAAGTTTTTTGCCACTTAGACTCAATGTCTTTTGGATTATAGCGTTGCATTAAAATTACCTTATCACAACAGAGGTGGGATTACTAGAGAGCCTGACGCCAATCAGCAAAATCGGGGGCGTTGCCACGTTGTATGGCTTCGTATTTTTTCATCAATTTCTTGGTGAGGGGACCGATTTTACCACTACCGATCGGTCTTTTATCAATCGACAAAACTGGGGTAATCCGAGCACTCGTGCCGCACAGAAACGCTTCGTCTGATTTATATAGTTCAGTCCGGTCAATGCTGCGCTCTTCCACCGTTAGACCGTCTTTGCGGGCAACTTCGAGCAAGCTATCGCGCGTAATACCTTCCAGAATATCGGTCGACGTGTCCGGTGTTGCTAACTTACCGCCGCGTACAATAAACAGATTAGCTACCGTGCTTTCGGCAACGTGACCATTGTGATCGAGAGCAATAGCGTCGTCGTAGCCATTCAGCAGCGCTTCGTTTTTCATCAGCGATGCGTTAACGTAGCTGCCATTGATCTTAGCTTTGGCCGGGATCGAATTATCAGAGTTGCGCACCCAGCTTGAGACGCCCAAATTTATGCCAGATAGTGGCAATATTTCACCCATTGGATAGATATAAGCGCTAAGGCTGTTTTTGAGGCCATGGATTTTTGTGCCAGCCGCCAGTTCATCTATGAAGACTGTTACGCGCACCAAGACATCTTCTTTAATATTGTTTCGCTTGATCAAATCAAGCATGACCGATTCGAATTTTTCATATGTCCAGTGGTCGGCGAAACTATGAAAATCCATAATCCGCGCTGAATTAACGAGGCGATTAAAATGGTCCTTCAGGCGAAAGACATAAAGCTTCTTTTCATTATCATTCCAGCTAAGACTAAAAACAGTGTAAACGCTCAAACCGTAGAGTACTGGCGAACTAGCAATACTAACATTTGCTTCGCTGAAATTAACGAATTTATCTCTAAAATAAGAAACCGATTTCCTGTAATCAAATTGTGCCATAGCTATTCATTTATACCATAGTCACGCTTTACAAGATCAACAAAAGCCGACATCAACTTTGGCATGGATATGCCTGCCACTGAGGCCGACTTTGGGTAGAGACTTTGCTCGGTCATGCCCGGAATAGTGTTAATTTCTAAAACTATAAAGCTACCATCTGGTTTCATAATAATATCCGTCCTAGATAGATGGCGACAGCCCATTGTACGATGAACCTTTTCAGCTAGAGTTTGTGCTTGATTTTGCTGGTCTTTGTCCAGGGAACGAGGCGGACAAAGCTCACTGGTAACACCGTTATATTTATTTTCGTAGTCAAAATCGGCATCAGCTGGCGGCCTTATTTCAATAACTGGTAAGGCCTTATCGTCTAAGATAGGCACCGTGATTTCTATGCCTTCAACCAGCTCTTCAATAACCGCTCTTTCGTGTAGCTGAAAGACGTCTTTGACGAGTTTCGAGTCAACTTTTCTAGGGTCTTTGACTATGTATGTACCTATGCTTGAGCCGCCATGTGTAACTTTTAGCACGTGGGGTTGTTTGGTCAGCGGATGGCCGTAGTAAGTATCACTAGTCACCAAATCGCCACGCGCCATTGGCAACTTTGCCGCTAGGAGTGCTAGTCTAGTCTGCCATTTATCAAAACATTTGGCTGAAGTTGTACTGTCGGTCCCAAGATATGGCAGATTACGAACTTCCAACTCTCTTTGGATAGTACCATCCTCACCGTTTTGACCATGCAGAATCGGGAAAACAATTACGTCTTTTTGCCTATCTAATATTTCTAACCCATTTTTAGGGTCAATATCAACAACTTCAGCACCGGCTTGCTTGAGAGCCTTGGATACAGCGGCGGCAGAACGAAGTGAGACTTCACGCTCAGGTGAAGTTCCTCCTCCAAGTACAATTACTTTCACAATTTCTCACTTAGTTGTTTCGATTTAATCTTTAGCCACGCACTGCTTTGACGAACCAATTTTTCTGCGTCTTCGGGACGGGCTAAGATTTTCTTAACGGCTTCTTCAGCAAATACACCATTCTGTGAACCTTTAGCTAATACCAAGGAGCCGGGCTTAATTATCTCCTTCAAATATTCGCCAACTTTGAGTGGACTATCAAAACGGCTCACCTTACAACCCTGTTCTTCTGCAGCTTTGGCCAAATATTCGTTTGCATCTGGGCCTAAGGTAATTACTTCTGCTAGTTTTTCAGGGTCACAATATTTTCCCACTTCCGCGTGGGCTTCTTGAGAAAAACTCCCCAGTTCATTCATATTCCCTAGCACAGCAATTTTATGAGCAGCCTCAATTCTATACAGCGTGTCCAGGGCCGAAACTGCAGCAACGGGGCTAGAGTTGTAGGTGTCATCTAGAATGACGGATCCATTGATACCGTCTAGCCGCTGCATTCTGCCACTTACTGGCTGAATGGTTTTTAGACCTTCAATGATTTTATTGGCAGGCACGCCTAGCTCATTGGCTACAGCCACCGCTGCGCAGAGAGAATATAGGTGTGAATCTGAAAAACTGGCGTGACTAGTCTTAAGAATCTCTCTGTCATTATGGGTGACGACAAAGTCATAACCCTGCTTGTTGAATTTTACTTCGGTAAATTGATAACTTGCTCTTTGAAGTAAGCCGTAAGTTTTGGGTTTTGCCTTTAACTGACCTAGGTACTTAAGGTCACATAAGTCGGCGTTGACGAATACGTCATCGCAGATATTCTCAATATTAAGTTCCTCCCTGGCTACAGCCTCAAGATTATCGAAATATTCCATGTGTTCTGGGGCGATTGCCGTTAAGACGCCGACATCAGCATGTAAATACGCACCATATTTGTTAATTTGGCCCGGCCCATCAACACCTACTTCAACCACAACAATTTCGTAAGGGTAGGTTTTTCTCAGTTGGGCTTCGTTTCGCCAAAATATCATCACCCACGCAAATGGGTTAAGCAGACTGGGCATCTCCTGACCAAAAAATATCAGAGGAACCGTCACAAGATCATTGTAGTTGCCCTGCTGATACCGGACTTTAAAACCCTGTTGCAAGACTTTTGCAATTGCTATTTTTGTACTTGTTTTGCCAATACTGCCGGCGATTGCAATAACTTTGACATTGTTCTTTTTTCGAAGCCTGCGAACTTGCCAGCCTAGCACACTTACCACCAAGTTTTTGGCGAATTTCTTCATATCCAAGGGTCAGTATAAATCAGCCTGGCGCTAACCGCCACAGCTAGAGAGGCCTACATCCCGCCTATTAGCAAGCCAAGGAGTTCCTGGACAGATTTAGCGCCGTCTGGCTTGGTAACATCAACAGGGGTGAGGTTTGGCTCAATTGTAAAACTAGCGGTGTATTTTTCCTTCGATTTATCTTTTCCGGTTTCCAGACTGAAATCTAGCTTGGCACTAGTTTGTTTAGTGTTAATGGTGAAGCCGAGTGTCCCGTTAGTATAACTACCACTGGTGTCATTAACCGTGACTAGGAATGGATATTCATCGCCACCGTTATATTCGAGCGAAATCTCCAAGTAGTTTCCGGGCGCCTTACTGTCCTTAAAACGAACGGCCCTAATCAATTTGGTATTTATGTCTACCCAAACGTCGGCTGTCTCATCCCCTTTTTGGGCGGCGATTGATTTGTTAATCTCATCAGTATTGAGCGCTTGTTCAATACCTTGTCCACCAAACATATTTTTAAGCTTAGTGTTATTTAAAGAGTCTCGCAGTGCCGCAACGTACTTCTTAAGGTTTTCCTTGTCGTAGCCTACCTCAAAGTGATATGAAGAACGCCCCTTACGCGTCTCCTTGCCGATCTTCTTTGATACTTTTAAGACGGCCTTAGAGGAGTCAGTAGAAAAAAGATAATCTTTATTAACTTTACCAACCGCTTTGGCAATCTGTATGGTGTCATCTTTTGTGTAGGAAGATTGGCCGGCGCTGCCGGAGTATTGATCCAGCAAAGTATGGTCAATAGCAATCCACTTATTATCCAGACTTTCAAGTCCAGAACCGATGCCAGCATATGGCGAGTTCTTGAAATATGAATCTAGGCCCTTGATACCGCTAACCTTGAGATAGATGTCCGGGCTTTTGGCGCCAGCTGGGGTTATAAAACGGCCTTCAAAACCATAACGCGTGCCCGCAAACCCAATATCACCCTTGGCCGTTCCCTTATTTTCATAACTTGTGCTCTCAAAGCTGCCATCGCCCGCTAGCGCGCCTTCCATTTTGAGGGTTCCTTTAGATTTTATGCCTTTTACATCCTTGGTAGTATTGGCATAATCTACTAGTTTGTCGTAGCCCTTGGAAGTATTTTTCAGTGAGTTTGACCAAATACTGTCGGGGTTATTTGGCGCAATATAACCATAATAAGCCGCGGCGCTACAACCTAATAAGGCTACAAGAACCGCTACCAATATTAGTAACGTTCTTTTCTTGTTCTTGCCGCGAGCATTAACTGGGCCAGTGCTTGGCGGATTTTGGTTTGCTGGAGAATTTTGAGTTTCCCCACCTACAACGGGTTGATAGGATGCACGCTCAGGCGCCGGCGCTAAAGCTGGTTGATCTGGTTCGTTTGGCGGCATCGTTTTTCCCCTTTTTACTGTAGAGACTCAAGGCGCTGTTGAAGCTCTTCGATAGGCACTGATGAATTAGGTATTTTTATTGAATTCACTATACCATAAGCGCCATAGGTTTCCTCTCGGTCGGCACTATCGTATTTCACCTTGACTAGCTGCCTAGACAATACATCAACCGTTGCATCAAACTTAATTGCACCATGGTCTTTATAGATAGAAGGATCGAGGCTATCAAACTGGTGCAGGCCTATTATCTGACTAAATGCTTTAAGCATCTTTATGTAGCCTTCGGTGTCAGCTTGTATGTGGTAAACCAGTGCAGGACGCCCATTTTGACTGATACGTTGTACGCTATTGTAGTCCGGTTGGTAGACATTGGCTTCCTTGATGAGTTTGTATAGTTTGTCGCTATCTGCCGGCTTGAGATCGGCGATTGGCAATATTCCAAAAACGCTCTGACTAAATAGCTGGCCTCCTGAAAGTTGAGCTTGCTGTGACCCAGTTTTACCCCATACATTCAATACTTTAAAGAAGTCTAGGTCTTTACCTTTTGCATCTTTCTGTTTGGTTGAAATTTGGGTGTAGCGAACAAAATCTTCTTTAGGTGTGCCGATGCTTTCCGTGGCAACAGTGGCTGCAGATGTACCTGTCTGACTCAGATATGTTACAGAATGGGCCATGTTGGTCTTGCCGGCCCATAGCTGAGTAGCTTGATCCAAACTTTGACTATCACCAGCCTGGGAAATACGTTTGGCATATGAAACAGTCCTAAGGTTGGCTCTTAACATATCGTCAAAAACTCGCTTAGGGCTGGTGAAAATAAAATGCCACCATAGCCAAGCACTCAGACCCAAAAGAATAATTGCTAGAATGACCAGCTTATAAATAAATCGTTTGCTAGTGAATCGTTTTATACTTATGGGCATGGCTTGTATTGTATAACAAAAACTGGCGAAATTAGGTGTCAAATATTGAGATAGGGTCTGTATGGTGGAGCATAAGGGATTCGAACCCTTGACCTCTTCCATGCCATGGAAGCGCGCTAGCCAACTGCGCTAATGCCCCAAATTTACGAACAAGAGTATAACACAGATAAGAAGTTATTTGAGTAGCTGTAACAGCTCTTTTTCGCTAATTTGTTTGGTACCTAGCTTGCGAGCTTTAGCTAATTTCGACTCGCCAACATTTTGACCAACT
>DATIIF010000003.1:0-8982 GCA_035479935.1 Patescibacteria group bacterium | reverse complement strand
ATAGAGGATAAGAAAAACGTTCATGTTGCGTTTTACAATCTCTAAACTTTTATTAAATAACTCAAACGCTGGCGTTAATTCGTGGTTCTTTTTAGCCATATCAACTCCTTTTGAATAGATTATGAACCTGACTGAGGTGTTTAGGCAAATTTAATCTGCTAAACTAAAGCTAAATGGCACTCTCAAAACAACCCTATAAAGGCGCACGTGATTTTTACCCAGAAGATAAGCGCTTACAAAAATATCTTTTTAATACGATGCGCAATGTTGTCGAGAGATTTGGCTACGAGGAATATGATGCTCCCATTTTGGAGCCCTTGGAACTTTATAAAGCCAAAACTGGCGAGGAGATAGTTAACGAACAGACTTATACGTTTACGGACAGGGGCGACCGACAGGTGGCTATTAGGCCTGAAATGACGCCAACAGTCAGCCGGATGGTGGCCGCCAAGCGCCAGGAACTGACTTATCCGTTGCGTTGGTACTCAATACCTAATTTGTGGCGTTACGAGCGCCCACAGAGGGGACGTTTGCGTGAACACTGGCAGTTAAACGTTGATATTTTTGGGGTAGCGGGCCCAGAGGCCGAACACGAAGTGATATCAATGGCTGACTCCATCATGACGACGTTTGGCGCCAAGCATGACATGTACACTATTCGCCTAAATAGCCGCAAACTAAGCGATTATTTATTGCAAGAACACCTAAAATTTGACCACGAGCAGTCACGCAGCCTGACAAAATTGATCGACCGCATGCACAAAATCTCGGCGTCAGATTTTAGCGAACAAGTTGACGACTTGCTGACGGACACTCAGCGACATGCCAAAGCAGATAAAGCTTTAATGGCAGTTCTAAATGCTACTTCAATTGCGGAACTGCCGCCTGAGCTCCACGACCACAAGTCCGTAGAAGAACTAAAAAAGCTATTTGAACTTCTAAAATCTTCAGGTGTGACCAACGCTGTTTTTGATCCTTCGCTGATGCGGGGCTTTGACTACTACACTGATATTGTCTTTGAAGTCTTTGATACCGATCCGGAAAATAACCGTTCAATGTTTGGCGGCGGTCGTTACGACGGACTAGTTGGTTTATTTGGTGT
Source organism: Patescibacteria group bacterium (assembly GCA_035479935.1). Lineage (GTDB taxonomy): Bacteria > Patescibacteriota > Saccharimonadia > Saccharimonadales > JACOTW01 > DATIIF01. Next base: position 7,880 of record DATIIF010000003.1, on the reverse strand, counting down.
CGATTCAGTGCCGACCGTTGGTTTCGGGCTTGGTGATGTCACACTTCAGAACTTTTTAGGGTCGCACAAGCTATTGCCAGCTTTGAGGCCGGAGACAGATTTATGGGTGGTCCTAATTGGTGCTACATACGAACGGGCCCAAGGCGTGCTGAATGAGATGAGAGACGCAGGTCTAAATGTTGCGCTGGACAGCACAGGCCGCAAGACCGACAAGCAACTCAAAGCCGCTCTTAAAAAAGGGATAAAATACGCTTTGTTTATAGGTGAAAAAGAGTTAGAAAAAGGTGAATACACTCTAAAAAATCTGGAGACCGTCAAGGAAACCAAACAGTCAATAGATGAGGTTATCAAATTAGTGTCGGAGCGCGCCTAGCATAATCCACTTACATCTGTTAAAGTACTTAGCCTATGCAAATCAAGATAGCAAACTTATCCGATACTGAAATTAAGCTGACGATAACTGCCGACGAGTCAGCGCTTGAACCTATAAAGAACAAGGTTTTGCGCCATCTAAGTACAAAAACTAGGCTGTCTGGTTTTCGCGAAGGCAAAGCGCCCCTTAACTTAGTAGAGAAAAACGTTGACCAAAACGTCTTGCAGCGAGAAGTTTTGGAAGAGGCAATGAATACCTTCTACGCGCGAGCTGTTGCCCAAGAAAAATTACGCCCGGTAACTGAGCCTAAAGCAAATCTTAAAAAATTTGTGCCTTTTTCTGATTTGGAAGTCGAACTTACGGTTCCTGTAGTTGGGTCAGTAAAATTGGCTAACTATAAAAATATTAAAAAAACCAAACCAGTCGTTAAGATTACTGACAAAGACTTGAATGAAGTGATTGTTTCACTCCAAAAACGCATGGCAGAAAAAACACCTGTTGATAGACCATCCAAAGCCGGCGATGAGGCCATTATTGATTTTAGTGGCGTGGACACCAAAGGGAAGGCGATAAATAACGCAGACGGCAAAGATTACCCACTGCAACTAGGCAGTAATGTCTTCATACCTGGTTTTGAAGAGAATGTTATTGGCTTAAAGAGTGGTGGTGAAAAAAGCTTTACCCTCACCTTCCCTAAAGATTACGGCGTAAAGGCCATGGCGAATCAAAAAGTCACTTTTAAAGTTCATGTCACTCAGGTCAATGAGTTGAAGGAGCCGGAACTAGGAGATGAATTTGCAGCCAAAGTCGGCCCATTTAAAAATATGGATGAGCTCAGAGCCGACATCAAAAAACAACTTGCAGTAGAGAGACAGCAAGAGGTTGACCGCAATTTCACCAATGAACTCATCCAGGAGATTAGCGCTAAATCAGAAATGGCCATTCCCAGTGTGTTAGTTGATGAACAAGTTGAGCGCGGCGAACAAGAAGAACGAAGGAACATCAACTATCGTGGCCAGACTTGGCAAGAACACCTTGAAGAAGAGGGTGTAACTGAAGAAGAACATCGCAGTCGAAATCGCAAGCCCGCCGAGCAGCAAGTAAAAGCCAGTCTGGTTCTGTCGGAAATTGCCGAGCAAGAAAGCCTGTCTGTCAGCCCGGAAGAGGTGGAAATTCGCATGCAAGTCCTAAAAGGTCAGTATAAAGACCCTGCCATGTTGGCTGAACTAGAACAACCATCGGCACGCCAAGATATAGCCATGCGTCTTTTGACTGAAAAAACAATCAATAAACTTTTGAGCTATATTTCTAAATGAAAGCCGAGCAAGAATCTTTTGTTGAGCGTTTAAAACTTAACCTGAGGCCTCTTAGAGAACTCCATGAAGAAGTAGGGCGTTTTGCCGTACAAAAGACTGCTCAGAATCCAGAGACCCAAGTTGAATTAGGCTTTGCTGATCTTTGTGATGCCTGGGACGGTCTGCTTGTAGAAACACGTTTAGACCCAATCGCCCAAGACATTTTTGTCATGGGCGAAGTACAAGAAATGTCTATTAGAGAAGCAATAGTGCAACTTAGGGTTATGGATGCAGTTATCCTTATTCAGCAAGATGCTCGACTGTCTCAAATTGAGTTTCCGCACAGGTGAAACCAATCCTTAAGTTGGCACTCTTGACACGGGTCAAGACTACCAGCACCAGCTCATTGTCGGTGCTGTCTGTTAACGAAGTATCTTGCCTTTTTCTTCTCCAGTCCAGCTCAGCGTAGCTATGGCTACGCCTCACTCTGGGCTTCGAAGAAAACAACAAGCTACATCTACCAGCCAGCGCTGTCAAAGACCTGAACTGGCACTCTTGACCCATGAGTGCTAACTAGCTATACTTTATTTTATGAGCGTATTAGTTCCCACTGTAATTGAACAAGAAGGCCGCTTTGAGCGAGCCTATGATATCTATTCTCGCTTGCTAAAAGATCGCATAATCTTTCTGGGCAGCGACGTTAATGAACACACTGCCAATCTAGTTGTCGCTCAGCTGTTGTTTTTGGACAACGAGGACAGCAAGAAGGATATATTTTTATATATTAATAGCCCTGGCGGCAGTGTTTACGATGCCTTAGCCATCTATGACACCATGAGGTATGTGAAGTCCGACATCCAGACTGTTGGCATTGGCGTCCAAGCCAGCGCCGCGGCTTTTCTCTTAAGTAGCGGTGCAAAAGGCAAGCGATTTCTGTTGCCGCACGCCACAGTTATGATTCATCAGCCTTCCAGTGGCACGAAGGGCAAAGTGACAGATCAAGAAATTGACCTGCGCGAATCCTTGCGAGTTAAGCGCTTGCTAGAAGAAATAATGGCCAAGAATACCGGTCAAAAAATGAGCAAAATTCACGTTGATATGGAACGAGATTTTTGGATGACAGCCGATGAAGCCAAGAAATACGGTGTTGTTGATAAAGTCATCGATTCTTTGAAGCAAACTAAGTCCTAGCTTCGACCAGACTTGCTTGGTGTGCCGTTAAGGTAGATTTCGTGACCAGCTTGATGGGCTTCCTCAAGTGCCATATCAACATACACTTCCTGATTCTGATAATAATGGCCAGCTGCAAAGATTAAATTGTTTGTGTAATTTGTCTCAGCTTCGAAGAAGGCATCCTTTGCGCCAGAAAGTTCTTCTTCACTAATTCGATGCATCCCTTCAATAACCAATCGAATAAATGGCTGGAGCTTTCCTGCATTATATAGTCTTTTTAGGGGCCGGAGCCTATCTAAGATTGGCATCTCTGCCAAGGCAGCGCCGATTCTTTCATGCGACATGTAGGCTGAACCGTCACCGAGTACACGAGCTCTTTCGGTTACTCTTTCAAGAATGCCTTCAGCTCGCATGCGTTCTGTGGCCAGCCCAGAGTGCTCTGTGTAAAGCAATCTTGCTCCTAAATCTGCGTCTCTGGGTGATTCAAGCGTGCTCATAGCTAAACCATACCAGGTTAGGGAGAATAATCAAGTTGCTGCTTTCACGGCCGGAAATCCCTTATTTATTCCACGGTTCAACCTAAAAATAGTTTTAAAAAGCTCACGCTTGCACCTGATTGGTTAGTGGAGTATAAAACCAGTTATGACAAAGCAAAGAATCAAGAGATTTGATTACGATTTGGCCAGATTGCGCGGGGTAGGTACTGTCCTAAACGTTACTGGTTTATCGCCCTGTGAGCAGTATGAGATGGTTGATAGGGGGGATGCACTTGAGAGAGTAGCTATATTGCTGACTACCGACGAAACGGTCAAAGTGATCGCGCGAGCCTTGTTAACTGCGGCCTCGGTAGAGGAACTGACTAATCATGGTGAGCCAAATTCATGGGCCAGTTCTTTCCGCGAGCTTGCAATGAATGCCGTCGATGTCACTTTAGTAGAAGAAGGCGTACCTAACTTACCATCATTAGAGTAAGTGGTATTGGAGTAAAACAATTTTGTGCGTAAAACAAGCTTAGTACTTTATAAAAGACCTGAAGGTCATTCTGAAATAGTCGTAACCCGAGTTAAGCCAGGAGACCAAGAGCGTTTGGCAGGACAGGCTCTAGACGTCATGGCCCATTCTTACGAAAGACAATTCGAGGAAGAACAAGCGCTATTGACTCATGGTTCGGCGCGGGAAGAGTTTAATGCGGAGTCCCCAAGCCGTTTAGCGCGTCAAGCTGAACGGATGGGCGAATATATTCTTCGAGGTTCGGTTTATTGGCTGGCTTACGAGGGTAGATACTCTAACAAAGATGCAGTTAGCGCTGTGGGTCTGGCCGAAACCAGCCCATCACGGCCCGGGCTGAAGAAGATGGGGCCATTTATACCCGGTCTAGACAGGCCTAACTGCTTTTTGAATGACCTAGCAGTAGTGCCAGGCGACAATGATATCGCCAGTTGTTTGCTCCATACCGCCCTTGCCGACTACGGCGAAAAGGCTAAAGTTCTTGCTGATGTGTTGCCGGGCCAAGAGAGTTTTTATACCCAGAATGAATTCACGCTGCTGACATCTGATGAGTTTGAAGAAACCAAGACACTATCGATTGGCAGCAGCAGAATGCGCACTTTACGCTATGGAGCTGCAGCAGTCAGCGGAGTCCGTGAAGCGTTACTTTTCCACCACCCATGGTTAGAAGATAGGCTGGAAGAAGCAGTAAATTCGTAGTTATTGCTTGACATTGCGCAGTCGCTCAGTCAAACTATACAATTAAGAAGTAGTGTACGTAGGGCTAGTGCTCGAGTTTGCTAAGATGAGCGCCAAAAATCCCTTGCGTAGGGTCTTCGCCAAAACCCTAACAATGTAAAATCTACAATAACTTAAGGATCAGAAATTTATACTATTTTTATGCCAACCAGCGGCAGGAGCGAGTTTTTAGAGTTGGCACCAAAGTTTGGGCCTAGTACTAATTTCTGTTAAGGAGCACTTATAAATATGGCAAGAGCTGTTGCTAAAGTTTCTGCGGGGTCAAAACGAATCTTTTTTACAAAAGACGATGATCCGCTGGAGCTACCAAATTTGGTTAACCACCAAAACCGTTCTTTTCAATGGTTTGTCGAGGAAGGGCTAGGCGAACTTTTAGCCGAAGTCAGCCCAATAGACGACTATACCTCAACCAAGCTATCGCTCAGTTTCAAAGACTACCGCTTCGAAAACCCAAAAATGACCGAAGCTGAAGCCCGTGAAAATAATGTATCTTATGAAGCACCTCTTAAAGCTACTGTAGTACTTACTAACAAAGTTACCGGCGAAGTCAAAGAACAAGAGATTTATCTTGGCGATTATCCTTGGATGACCGAGCGAGGCACGTTTGTAATTAATGGCGCCGAGCGAGTAGTAGTTTCCCAACTTATCCGTTCTGCCGGTGTCTTTTTCACTTCCGAACTTCATGGCAGTGCTAATCTTTACGGCGCAAAAGTAATACCTGGGCGTGGAGCCTGGCTGGAGTTTGAGACTGCCGCCTCTGGAGCCTTGCACGTTAAAATTGACCGTAAGCGCAAAATTCCCGTTACAACTCTTTTGCGCGCATTAGGCATGAACGAGGCACAAATTAGAGAAGCCTTTAAACACGTTGATCAAGGAAAACTCAATTACATTGAGGCAACTATAGAAAAAGATCCTAGCAAAGGCTCCAATGACGCCTTGATTGAAGTTTACCGCCGTTTGCGTCCGGGTGATCTAGCAACTGTCGACAACGCCCGGAGTCTTTTAGAGAACATGTTTTATAACTTTAAACGTTTTGATTTCAGTCGTGTTGGCCGATACAAAATCAACAAGCGCTTAAATCTGGACATTCCCAACACAGCCGAAAACCGTATTATGCGTCTTGAAGACCTAGTGGCAATTATCTCAGAGATAATTCGCTTGAATAATACACAAGAACCAGCTGATGATATTGATTCGCTGGCCAATCGTCGTGTCAAATTGGTTGGCGAGCTCGTTCAGCGCCAATTCCGAATTGGGCTGCTAAGGATGGAGCGTAACACCAAAGACCGTATGAGTATGAGTGAAATCGAGACAGTCACACCGGCTCAGCTGATTAACGCCCGTCCGGTTGTAGCCGCTGTTCGTGAATTTTTTGCAAGTTCACAGCTCTCCCAATTTATGGATCAGATCAACCCATTGTCCGAACTGGCTCATAAACGTCGCTTAAGCTCCATGGGCCCAGGCGGATTGAGCCGCGAGCGCGCTGGTTTTGAGGTACGTGATGCCCACGCCACTCACTACGGCCGCATATGTGCTGTAGAAACTCCTGAAGGAGCCAACATTGGCCTAGTTTTGAATATGGCATCATACGCCCGTATTAATGATTATGGTTTTATCGAAACACCTTACCGCCGAGTAATTAATGCCGCGACTGCCGCCAAAGCTGCCGGCCATATTGCCTCAGTTAACCTTGAAGACGAAAAAGGTAAAGTCATTGTCAAAGCCGGTGCGAAAATCACCAAAGAACAGGCGGCTAGACTGGCAAAAATTAAATCCCGAGTTACCTGGCCAGTAAAAGCTCGCGTAACAGATGATGTAGTCTACTTGGACGCCGCTGAAGAGGAACCGGCTACAATTGCCAGTTCGGGCGAAGAGGTTGGTCCTGATAACTATTTTGTCAACGAACGTGTCAGTGCCCGCAGCCATCTTAAGGCAGGAGAAGTGGACGCCGACGACGTTACGCATATGGATGCCTCGCGCAAGCAAGTTATTGGCTCGTCTGCTGGCCTAATACCATTTATTGAGAAGAATTACGTCTACCGGTCGCTTATGGGTAGCAACCAACAGCGTCAAGCTGTGCCGCTAGTTGCCCCAGCCGCTCCAATTGTCGGTACCGGGCTTGAAGCCATAGCTGCCAGAAACACTGGCCAACTGATTGTAGCTGAAGACAAGGGTGAAGTCGTTAAGGCTAGTGGTGACGAAGTAATCGTCAAATATGCTTCGGGTAAAGTCTCTTATCACCCTCAACACTACGTGCGTAGTAACGAAGGTACATCTATAAATCAAAAAGTCGTAGTTAACACTGGCGATAAGCTGAAGGCTGGCGACCCAATTATTGAAGGCATGTCGGTCGACAGCGGCGAATTGGCTCTTGGCCGTGATCTGATGGTAGCTTTCATGCCCTGGAAGGGTTATAACTTTGAGGACGCCATTGTCATCTCGCGGAAGTTAGTTGAAAACGACGATTTAACCAGTATTCATATTGTTGACTTTATGGTTGAGGTTCGCGAGACCAAACTAGGGCCGGAAATTGTTACGCGCGATATCCCAAATGTTTCCGAAGAAGCCCTGCGCCATCTTGATGAAGATGGTATTGTCCGAATTGGCGCCGAAGTTCATCCTGGCGATATTTTGATTGGTAAGATTACGCCTAAAGGCGAGCAAGAATTAAGTTCTGAAGAGCGTCTTCTGCGGGCTATATTCGGCGAAAAGGCCAAAGAAGTTCGCGATACTTCGCAACGCATGAGCAACGGCAAACACGGTAAAGTGGTTGGCGTTAAAGTATTTAGCCGAGCCAATGGCCACGAGCTTAAAGCCGGTGTGATTATGCAAATCCAGGTATTTGTGGCGCAAATGCGCAAAATTGCCGTTGGTGACAAATTGGGTGGTCGTCATGGTAACAAGGGCGTCATTGCCCGAATTCTACCCGTTGAGGATATGCCATTTACTGAAGATGGAACGCCGGTTGATGTAGTCCTTAATCCATTGGGTGTGCCATCACGTATGAACGTGGGTCAGTTATTTGAAACCCACCTTGGTATGGCCGCGCGCGCTCTTGGCATACATGTGGCTAGCCCGTCGTTTAACGGTGTGCCAATTGAAAAAATACGCGAACTATTGAAAGAAGCTGGTTTGCCTGATGACGGCAAACAACAGCTCTTTGATGGTCGCACCGGTGATGCCTTTAAAGAGCGGACTACGGTTGGCTCAATGTATATGATCAAGCTTAATCACATGATCGCCGACAAGATCCATGCCCGCTCAACCGGACCGTACACCATGGTTACTCAGCA
>DATIIF010000002.1:0-2657 GCA_035479935.1 Patescibacteria group bacterium | reverse complement strand
TCTCCAAAAAAGAATCTATTCCTAAACTTCAGTCAGAAACTGACTTACTGTTGAACCCTTGAAAGGGTTCGCTGTTTAAAACATAGTTCAAATAGAACTAACGTTGATTTGCACTACATAAGTTTTTAACGTTCAGCACTTTGCAAGACACCTAAATACAAGCACCCACAAAGCGTGAAGTACATCTTATATATATTTACTCCTTATGTCAACAATTCTGCTGGCAATAAAAGCAGTAGCATTTACAACAGACTTAAGTCTCGTTTTCAGCTTGAAGCTTTTCTCTTAGAACCCTTCTAATAACAAAGCCTAGCATGTCGTTTTCCCCATTACCGACTGCTGGACAAATTTTTTCTATCGACACACCGTCTAGTGCTAGTCTGGTAAAACATCCAGAACATCCCCTTATACGATCCACTAACCCCTTGGCGATTGGATATTCAATATCTGAGAATATTGGCGCAAGTGTCTTCGGGTCAACTACTTTATTCTGCCTATTAAACTTCAAGTCAAAATCTCCACTCTTCAATGATCTTGTTAAATTATCTGCATCTATTATAGGGCCAAAAACATCGTCAACATCTTTAAACATAGCTTCTGCCCTGGTCCCATCGTTATCAGGACCCAAGGACTTCAAATAATTAGAGTTAGCAGGTAAAGATATTTCTACATTAACGTTTTGCCCCTCGACAGCGCCTACATAAAGCTCACGTCTTGGACAATCTGAGCAAAAAAAACTTTCACCATTTATATTGGCCATTAAATATCCTTCCGTTACATATCTAGAATATACTATACAACTTTTTGTTTTTTATGCAACTACGTGATCTTAAGATTCTGTTTTTTGGCTTAACGGTTTTTCTTTAGCTTCTTCTGGCTGGTCTTCTTCGTCTTCTTCTAATTCTTCAGTTTTGTCTACGAGGGCGAGGGAGACTACTTTGTCATCCTCGTTAAGACGCATGATGCGAACGCCTTGGGTGGCACGACCGAGTTGCGGTGTATCCTTTAGGCCTAGACGGATGGTCTGACCGTTCTGACTAATGATGATTACCTCTTGTGTATCGTCGCCATTTAGCGTCTTTACACCTATTAGTTCACCGGTTTTTTTGTTTACCACAGCGCTACGAATACCCACACCGCCACGTTTATGTGAAGTGAACTGGTCTATCTTGGTACGCTTGCCGTAGCCGAACTCACTAATCACAAATATACTGCTGCCTTCTTCTACCAGATCCATGCCTATCACCTGATCGCCGGTTCGCAGGCGTATACCACGGACACCGCGGCTGACGCGGCCCATTGGCCTTGCATCTTTCTCGTGGAAGCGAATAGCCTGGCCTTGTTTAGTCGAGATAACGACTTCATTGTCCCCTGTTGTCATGCGAATCCATTTAAGCTCATCGCCGGCGTCGAGATTTATGGCTATTAGACCTGTTTGGCGAACGTTTTGATACTGCTCAAACGGCGTCTTTTTAACCACGCCGCGAACCGTACACATTAGCAAGTTACCACCTGCCGAGGTCTTACTGACGTTAATTACCGAGCTAACTGTTTCCTCTGGCTGGAGTTGTAATAGATTAACAATAGCTACGCCTTTAGCGCTAAGTGAAGCGGCTGGGACTTCATAAGTCTTAAGGCGGAACACGCGGCCTTTATTGGTAAAGAACAGTAGAAAATCATGGGTACTGGCATTAACAACATGCTCAATAACGTCTTCTTCCCTGGTCACCATACCGCGCTTGCCTTTGCCCCCGCGCCCCTGGCGTTTGTACTCGGCAATTGAACTGCGCTTGATATAGTTGGCGCTCGTAAGTGTCACAACCACTTGCTCATCGGGCACCAAGTCTTCATCACTCATCTTGTTAAGTTCTTGCGGGACAACTTTGGTGCGTCGCTCATCGCCAAACTGCTTTTTAAGATCTTGAAGTTCGGATTTAATGATCTTCAGGATTTCCTTCTCATCAGCCAAGATTTTCTCTAGTTCGCCAATGAGTTTTAGTAGTTCCGCAAGTTCATCTTCAATTTCTTTGCGCTCTAGACCGGTAAGTTTACGCAGTTGCATGGCCAGAATAGCCTGGGATTGGATATCGCTTAGCTTGAACTTAGTCATCAATCCCTTCTTGGCTTCTTCGTAGCTTTGGCTAGCACGAATGGTCTTAATAACTTCGTCAATGTGGTCTAGAGCAATCTTAAGACCCTCTAAAATGTGAGCCCGGTCTTTGGCTTTTTTGAGTTCAAACTCGGTGCGCTTTCGAACAACAACCTGCCGGTGCTTGAGGTACTCTTGCAGAATATCCTGTAAGCCCAAGATACGCGGCTGGATACCATCAATTAAAGCCAGCATGTTGTAGTGGAAAGTTAGCTGCAAAGGCGTCAGTTTATAAAGCTGATTTAACAGCTTCTTAGGATAGGCGTCTTTTTTGAGGTCGATGACTATCCGTACAGCGCCACGAGCGGTTTCATCGCGCAAATCGCGAATACCACTGATTTTTTTGGTGTGCACCAGATCGGCAATTTTCTCCAGCAGGCCGGCTTTATTAACGCCATAAGGGACTTCTGAAATGATAATCTGCTGAGTGCCCTTCTTACTCTCTTCAATACTAGCCACGCCTCTGACAACTACCCCACCCTTACCAGTGGCAAAAGCTGTACGAATA
>DATIIF010000001.1:0-3727 GCA_035479935.1 Patescibacteria group bacterium | reverse complement strand
CATGAGCATGGGGAAGTCGGAAACTAGCCATAGGCATTACGTCGCACAATGTATATTTTGCGACTTAGTATATTTATGTATAGATGATTCGCTATACCTCCTTCAACAGGGGAGAATTTAGCATTTGCAGTATTTTACATATAACTTGCCTGCGAGTTGCTTGGGATATGAATGACAATCATGCTTCTGGTGTATGTTCTGCCCGCGTATCAATCTGTGAAAAGTCATTTAAGTTTTCCACAGCCGGTCAGAGGGTTTGACTTTTGAGTTTTTGGTATTAATATATACTTTTCCCCTGCCTTGCTTAATCTTATACATATTTGACATTGGACCTATTCGTTTAATAATATATATTTCTCTGCCAACTGACTTCTTTACGAAATATGAACAATTTACGAACTAGAGAGGGTATAGCAGCGAGGTATGTTTATCTGACTTTTATTTGAGATCTTTGAAGCGCTTAATGACTGCCACTAAATTGCTTGATGTTTTATACGTCATATAAACTCTGCCCTGCTACGGTTAAGTCGGTAGAGACTTAGAATGTTGATAGTTGCTGGTCTAACTGGCCGCTATCAGAGTTGTCTTGAGGAGTACTATCGTATTGGTTGAGTGCTTGTTCGGCCTTATCGAGATCAGAGGTCTTGTTAATCGACGGTACATCAGCCGTGCTGCTAGCTGGTTGCTGCAGAACCGCAGCGGTGTTGCTGTTTATCTCATCAGTCGAGTTTTTGGTACTGTAAACCTTCCAGCCGACTAAGCCTATAGCTGCTAAAATTACAGCGATTAATATACCCTCTACCGCAGCGAAACCAAGTGAATTTTTTTGATATTTCATTACTGTTCGCCCCCGTCGCTACTATTGTCGCTAGTATTATCTGATTGCACCGATTTTACACCGACTATTAAATTCTTAATTGATTGCTGATAGGCATGCAGCGACTGGATCTCTAGCTTTAAGTCGGCTTTGAAGCTGGACGCTACGCCTTTCGGATCTGTGCCATCGCATTTGAAATCTACACTATCCCCTTTTATTTGGTCGACCGCTGCTTGAGCGGCGTCTTTCTTAGATTTGACGTCGTTTACCAACTCGTCGTAATTGCTAAGGGTTTTGCCTTTTTTTGTGTAGAAATCCTCTACTCTTTCGGCGATGGTGCTATAAACATTAAGCCGTCTTTGGCCGCGCTCGGAAATCCTGCCCATAATACTATTGATTACAGCTTCGTGCTTTTGGCAGACCCTGAGTCTATTTGCTTCAAGTTTTTCGGAAATCGCCTCTTTTCTTGTTTCATTACTGGAAATGTCGTCTGAGGATGCACCGTCATCAGGATTGCGATCGGCGATAGCTGCTCGCGCCAACACAGGTGCACCAAAAACCATCATGCTTGATGTGATAAGTGCTATCGAGCCGAATAGAATCTTGCGCATGTATTTATTCCGTAGTTAACGCTCACATTATAAATTTATTAGCTTAAGCGGTCAATCGCACTGGCTGACCTTATTTACTGATAGTAGATCTTTCCGCTAACGCGCACATCCAGATACTTCGTAGGCTGCTTGCCTGTCTGTTCGAACTGATGGCGGGCTGCCAGGAATTGACCAATCTGCGCCAGGCTATCGCCGCCTAGGAAGAATTTTATGTAGTAGCTGTGGTCTTTTGTTTTAAGATCAAGTTCCTGAGCTTTAGCCGGCAACGTCATCGATAATATCGGGACTTTGGACTTCTTAGCCTGCGCAATGAGTTGGTTTATAAACTTTACTTGGTCTGAGCTAATAACTTGCTTGCCTAAAGACACGTTAAAGCCGGTTTGGTCTAAAAGAATCGGTAAAGCGCTCAGCTTTGGCAGCTCTACCCTTTTTGCCACTGCAACCCCTTCGTGATCAACTATATAATCAGCTTCTTGGCTGCTCAAAATGAATGCCGGTTCCGATACGCTAATTTTGACATTTGGGGTTTGGCTGAACAGATTAAGGGTGATTGCCGCGTCGGAAATCTCTGGAAAATGTTTTTTTGCCTCGGCCACAATTTGTCCTTCATCAAAGGTAATTTTATTACGGTTCTTAATATCCTTAAATTCTGCCGATAAAAAATCAGAGTAGTAATTTAAGGGGTGGTAAGTTACCGAATCTATATCGACTTTTGGTTGTGGGCGGATAATAAGAATATAGCCTAGTGCAAAAAACGCCAATACAATCAGCAGCAAATCTACTGTTTTTGAGAAAAGAACCCGGCTCTTCGATTGTTTTAACTTTTTCTCAAAGGGGCTGTCACTATTTGACTTCGTTGTTGAGCGATAGAAATTCAGCGGTGTTTTATGGGCTTCGCCATGTTTTCTCTGCCTCTCATTAGATGTGAATCTACTAACCATTTTATAAGTGGCCCTGCTTGAGGGTTGCTTCCGCAATCAAGATCTTTGCCAGGGCCTTTGAAGCATCGGCTTTAGCGGTAGAGCCGATATTTTGTGACAGTTTTTTGCGAAGTATTGGATGGTCTAATAGGTTTGAAATCGTTCCCATTAACGCTTCCGGTTTTGAATCATTTTGAATTACTTCGACTGCGTCTAAACTATTAAGTTCCTGAGCATTCTGTAGCTGATGACCACCTGTAAGTTGTGGTGCCGGTATTAAAATGACCGGTTTTTTCTGTATCGCCAGTTCCGCGATAGTCGTAGCTCCTGCTCGAGTTACAATTAGATCAGCTGCTCCGGTGTATTTATAAAATTCAGGCGTGAATCCTAGCACCAGAATACGACTTTTTATTGGCTTCGGTAGATTATCATATTTTGCCTTAACTTCTTGTTCGTGTTTGTTACCCGTAAAGTGAATAAGATATAGAGCTTTGTATTTTTTTAATAAATCGGATGCGATAGCTAGCGTTGCGTTATTTACATCACGCGAACCAAGCCCTGCCCCGCCCACCAACAAGACTAGCGAGCTAGGCGGAAAGCCGATTTCTTCTTTGAATTTTCTTTGGGCACTGGCGCTAATTGGCTTGATCCGCTCATCTACTGGTATGCCAACGAATGTTACAGAGCTATTATCGTGATTTGAAGACATGCCGGATGTACGAATTTTTGCGTAACGGCCGACGATTTTGTTTGCCAGCCCAGCTACAGAATCAGAATCATGAGTGATTATCGGTATTTTATGCATTTTTGCAGCTAATCCGACAGGTACGGCGACGAAGCCGCCTTTAGAAAAGACGACATCGGGTTTGATTTGACCAATTAGCCTGTGTGCAGCAACAATCCCGGCCAGAACCTTGAAAAAATCCTTTATATTCAGCAGGAGTGTCCTTACGTCTATGATATGTGCCAGAAGACTTTGGTTATGGTAGCGGCGTAATTTGCCCGACGGGACAGAATAAACTTTGTCGAATATTTGATAGCGTTTTTTTAGGCTATCTCCAAGCGACTCGCCCTTCAGACCGATGTATACGACCTTGCAGCCGGTATCGAGCCCTTTAAGAGCGCGAGCGAGCGATAAAAGCGGCGTTATGTGTCCGCCCGATCCGCCGCCTGTTAAAACTATAGTCAGTGGTTTTTTCATTTTTTGACGTTAAGCTTACCTTATTGTAACTAGTATATCGTGAAATCTGGTAAACCAGGCCGATGGCGGCTGTTAAAAATACCAGACTGGTTCCACCTTGGCTTATCAAAGGTAGAGTAATGCCCTTAAGAGGCAGCAGGCCGAGCATTGCGCCAATGTTGATAATCATCTGCGTGCT